>PAFS01000033.1 GCA_002705325.1 Gammaproteobacteria bacterium
TGAATTCAGCCGGTCGAGCCATATGGCAGTTGGTTGGGTGGTCAAGATCGCTTCGATATCCAGCTTAAGTTGATGACGGTTTGTTTTTCTCAGCTCGCGAGATTGATACAACGGATTGTTTTTTAGCGTCGGTGTGTTAAGTACCTTGAGTAGTTGATCCCATTGCCGGTCTTGATTCGCAGCGATGTTGATCAGTCCATCTTGAGTCTCAAAAGCGCCACTCGGTGCGGACGTCACGTTTTCATTGCCGACTCGAGTCGGTTCGACCTGGTTCATCAAAAGATTTGCGACCGCCCAACCCATCGTGGTCAACACACTTTCTAGCATCGATACATCAATGTATTGGGACATCTTTTGATGAAGTGCGGCAGCGACAGCGAGAGCCGCCGTCAAGCCTCCAACGGTGTCTGCAATTGGGTAACCAACGCGGTAGGGTGGTGTCGTGGTATCGCCCGTGATATCCATGACTCCGCTCATACCCTGAATGATTTGGTCGTAGGCGGGGTTATCCTTTAGGGGACCTTCTTGACCAAATCCTGAGATGGCACAGTAGATAATAGGGTCTTTAATCGCTCGACATTCCTCAAATCCGAGGCCTAAACGATCCATCACTCCCGGCCTAAAATTTTCAATAACTGCGTGGGAGGATTTGAGAAGATCTTTGAATATTTGTTTGCCATCATCGGTTTTCAGATTAATGGCAATCGACCGTTTACCTGCATTTTGAGCTAGAAAGGAAACCCCCATCCGCTCATTATTCCAGTGTGCATTGGCACCTAATTGACGCGCAAGATCACCATCAGGTGCTTCGACTTTGATAACCTCTGCACCGAGGAGTCCTAGTTGATAACCACAAAAAGGACCGGAGAGCACGTTGGTAACGTCCATGATTCTGAACCCTTTGAGTGGTTTGTTATTCACGGACTGCTTTTTTCCTGTCTTTGAGTATCGGGTAGACGAGAAGCGTCAGAGCCAGGAAGAGAATTCCGAGGGTCATTGGTCGTTCCCACATAAATTCTAAACCCCCTGCCTTGCGCATGGCGCGCCCAAGGTTATCCTCGAGCATTCCACCAAGGATGAATCCGATAATCAATGGAGGCAAAGGAAAGCCACCAAACCTCAACACTGTAGCCATGCAACCAAGACCAATCATGATCAAAAGCTCGGTCGCATTATTTTGACCGATGTATGCTCCAATAAGCGAAAAGAAGATGACAAACGGAATCAGGTAATGCCGCGGTACCGTGAGTAGTTTGGCGATGTAGGGAATGAGTGGCAGGTTGAGTATTAACAGAACGATATTCCCCAAATACATCGAAATAATTACTGCCCAGAATACTTCTGGCTGATCTTCCATCAGACGTGGACCCGGCGTGATACTTAAAGCCACCAACGCACCGAGAAGGATAGCGGTGGTTCCCGAACCTGGGATACCCAGCGTGAGCATCGGAACGAATGACCCTGTGCAGGCAGCATTATTCGCTGTTTCTGGAGCTGCCAGGCCTCGGATTGAGCCTTTCCCAAATTTCTCACGCTCTTCGGCAGGAGCGAGGTTTCTTTCTATTCCGTAACCCAGGAACGAGGCCATTGTGGCACCGGCTCCGGGTAATACACCGACGAAGAATCCGAGAATTGACTGGCGCGCAACGACAGGAGTGATTTCTTTAGCCTCTTCTTTGGATATACGTAAATTCTCGATCTTGTTGTTGTTGGCCATCGCCTTGCTTCGTTTCTCATCAAGAATTAAGAACAGAGCTTCGGGGAGGGCGAAGAGACCCATGACGAGTGTCACGAAATAGATACCACTCTGCAGATCCATGATACCCATGGTAAAGCGAGCAGCATTGTGCAGGGCGGACTCGCCGACGGTGGCTAACATGACGCCAAAGATGGTCATGCACAACGCTTTGATGATCTTACCTTGACCAGCGAAGGCCGCGATTGCTGTAAGACCAAGCACCATGAGTGCAAAATACTCCGCGGACCAGAATAGTTTTGCGACCGTTGATAAAACTGGGGCGAAGATCATGAGAAGGATTGCGCCGATCGTACCCCCCGCGAATGAGCAGATAGCGGCGGTTGTCAGCGCTTTACCTGCTTGCCCGGCGCGTGCCATCGGATAGCCATCAAATGACGACGCGACAGTACCAGCGACGCCGGGTGCATTGATCAGGATGGATGAGGTCGAACCGCCAAAGATCGCCCCGTAGTAGACGCCCGACAATAGAATCAGTGCTGATGCTGGATCACCGATCTGAATGGCGATTGGGATCATGATGGCAATGATAGACATGGGACCAAGTCCCGGAAGCATGCCGATGAAAGTACCGAGGAAGCATCCGATAAAGACCATGATTAGATTGAATGGACTGATGGCCGCACCGAGTCCCATTAAAAGACCGTCAATCACGGCATGCCTCCTATCATCGAAGGCAATGCGACCAGATAAATTCCGAGGACATCATCGACTAAGTACCAGATGATGCCACTGGATATTAGACCCGTGCTGATCGATCTAATAAAGTTGGTTTCGCCAAGCACTCGTGACGATAAAACGATAAAGAGGGTCGTTGAGGCGATGAATCCTATCGGCCGTAAAAGTAATGCGTAACCGATCGCTAGGCCGATCAATAAGGCTGTATTTTCCCATGCAAAGCCTCGCCATCCCTCGGCATCTTTTTCGATCGTATCGTTACTGGGTAAAAGTAACAGTAAAGAGGAGAATACAATTCCGAGTCCGGCTAATCCGAGGGGCATGGTGTTAGGTTTGAACGGCATCCGCGCCTCAAAAGGGAGAAGCGGATGCGTCCAGGCGAGATACCCGTATGCGATCGAAAACGCGAGTAGTGCGACTGCGATGAAACGATCGATACGGGCCATGGTTTTAGAGGAATCCAAGTTCCTTCATCAGACCGCCGATTTCTGATTCTTGGTTCTCGAGGAATTTCACAAAATCGTCACCTGGGTTGTAGATATTCACCCACTTATTCTGAGCGCGCACCTCTTCCCACTCTTTGGTGTTGTACATGTCACCAAGGGCTTTGATGTACTTAGCCTTCTGGTCCGCAGAGATCCCGGGAGCAGCGAAGAATCCACGCCAGTTCACAAACTCTGCCTCGTATCCTTCACTTTTCAGTGATGGAATTCCGTCGATGGCTTTAGGCGCTGTCGTGACAAGAATACGAACTTCGCCTTGTTCAGCGAGGCCAACAGCTTCTGACAAACCTGTTGATAGGGCGTCAGCTTCCCCAGACAGTAGCGAAGCCATCGCTTCTCCACCCGCATCGAATGGGAGGTACTTCACTGACAAAGGATCCGCTCCGGCTGATTTCATTGCCAGTGCAGCGACTAGGTGATCCATACCACCTGCAACAGATCCACCAGCGATCGCTAGATCGTTTGGATCTTTCTTATAGATCGCAACGAGGTCGTTAAATGATTTGACGTCACTGTCGGCTTTCACAACCAGAGCAGCGTAGTCGCCAATTGTCCCTGCAATTGGAGTCAGATCGCGGAAGCTTTGTGGGAATACTTTTGTCAGTGAACGGATCACGATCGGGGTTGAATTCACCATCAAGGTACCTGTATTCGACTTTGCGTTTTCGATCAGATATCCGATGGCTTTACCGCCACCACCGCCTGACATATTTTCGTAGGAAGCACTGCCAACCAGACCTGAACGAGTCAATACGTCTCCTGTACCGCGTGCCGTTCCATCCCATCCGCCACCAGCACCGCCTGGAATCAGGAAATGAATGCTATCGATTTGCTTACCGTGACCACCGGCTTGGGTGAGCGGGCTGAATGCCACGACGCTCGCAAGGCCGGCCGCGATCGCACCTTTGAGAAGCGAAATTTTCATATGGTTACTCCGTTTTGTTGTAATAGCTTTGAACTTCGTCCCATCCAGGGACTCTCTATCAGAAGACGATAGATCGCCGGACTGATTTGACCAGTATAGGGCCTCTAAGGATTCATTGAACAGCGATTCGAACGACTAGCTCGCAAAGACGAACAGAGCGATCATTGAGATCGCGTTAATTCCGAAGAGCCCAACCGATAACCCGTGCAATATTCCAAACTGCTTCTTAATCTGTGGACTTGGATTATCCGCTAGCTCATCAGCGACTTGATTGACTCTGGGCATGATAACTCGGAGGTTTAAGTAGGCTAGAACTGTCACCACTAATCCGACATTGATCCCATATTGATAGATTTCACCACCAGTGGATAGGCCGATACTGATGCCAATGATTGCAAGGCCGACCAAGATCTCGTATTTGAACAACCGTGGAAAGTAGGCCCTCAGAAACGCGCTCGCTTGGGGACTTTCCAGCGTGGCAAATACCGTCGGCGATACGGTCACGGTGAACATAATGATTGCACCAATCCAAGCCCAGATCAGTGCGTGTAACGATGTGAGCATTTTGATTCCTCGAGTGATTCTTTCAGAAGGCGACACACGGCCTCAGTGGATTGTGGATTTTGTCCTGTAATGAGTCGACCATCTTTCACTGCATGAGACGTAAAGTTATCACTGCATTCAAATAACGCCCCGGCGTCTTGCAAAAGTGTCTCTAGAAGGAATGGTTCCACCCCGATGATCTCAATCTGTTCAGTTTCACGATTGGTGAAACTGTTGACTCGTTTGTTGTGAACAAGCGGAACACCATTCACTTCTTTGGCCTGTAGAAGTCCAGACGGACCATGACAGACCACGCCAACAATTGCACCAGCGGCCCAGGCGTCGGTGACGATGTCGCCAATCAGGTTGGAATCAAAGTCCCACATTGCACCATGACCGCCGGGTAAGAAGACACAGTTGTAATCAGAGCCTTGAATCTCAGCCGCTTTCGCAGTTGTCTGCAGCGCACCCATCGCGAGCGGATCATCCATAAATCGGGTAACGTTTCGAGGCCGTTTATTGGGTTCCACGAGGGTTTTTGGATCAGGAAGTCCGGCCCCGACTACTGAGGCAAGCGTGATGTCCCAGCCTAAATCGCGAATCGTCCAGTAGGGTGCTGCCATCTCGTCATAATAAAACCCCGTGCATCGACCGGTGTCGCCAAGGCTCGTGTGAGAGGTGAGAAGAAGAAGCGCACGTTTGGTCATGATCGTTTTTACCCGTTTCCTGAAGTCATCAATAATACTGGATCCATTTAATTTCAATCGTCATAAGTTGGCCCGTAAATTGCTCAAGCTTTAATACTGTCAATTTTTTGGAGAACATCGGATGGACGCTGTCTTTGGAACGATCGGGTTTGTTGCAATGGTATCTGTGATCAGTGCAATAGATATCGTGATCGCTCGATATCAGTATCGTTCAGAATTGCTGGATTTCTGATTCCTCGCTCTGAGACGCTCGCGCTTACTTTGCAGGACCGATTAGACTAGATCCCCTGTTAGTGAGATTGATTGTTTGGAAATTTACTTCTCTTTGTTTGTCTCGTCTGTACTGTCAGCGACGCTGATCCCAGCGCAGTCTGAGTCGGTTCTTGTTGGGTCAATCTCGTTGACGCCTGAAGAGGTTGTGAGTCTCGTGACGATTGCCTCTTTCGGAAACACGCTTGGTGCCGTGGTCAATTGGGTTCTCGGCCGTTTTTTTTTGGGCGGACGATCGGGCGNCGTTTCTTTTCTGATANNNNAAGAATGAGACGAATCACTCANTGGTATCAGCGATATGGTTGGCTCACCTTGTTAGGCAGTTGGATTCCGATCGTTGGTGATCCGCNTACTTTCTGTGCAGGTGTCATGAGAGAGCCTTNATNGCGATTCCTATTGNTCGTGACTTTCGCAAAAACATTGAGGTATGTGATCGTCGCTGTAACAACACTTCAGCNGTTGNCTAATTGACTACTGTGGCTCCGAGTAGCCGCGAGATGTCTTGTCCGCACTTCGCCGTTACTTTCCCCAATTCGGCAATCGACTNATCATCCATNCGCGCAACNGGCCCAGAAATGGAGATTCCTGCAACGACCTGATTTGCTGAGTTAAACACAGGTGCGCCAATACAACGCATACCAATAAAGCGCTCTTCCTTATCGACNGCATAGCCTAACGCCCGGATCCGGTTAAATTCCTCGAGGAGCTCTTTNTCTTGGACCNGTGTGTTTTGGGTAAAAAGTTCGAACGGTGCTTTGTCAAACAGCGCTTTTTGATCTGTGATTGCAATGTAGGCAGCAATGGCTTTGCCGATGCCCGAGGAGTGCCATGAACTTCTCGATCCCGGCCGAAAAAATGCACGGATGGCATGATGGGTTTCGTGTTGAGCGATAAAGATTACCTCCCCGATATCCATTACACCAAGGTTCGCGGTCTCGCCGGTCAAGTTTGAGAGATCTTTGAGGATTGGTCTTGCGATACTTAGAAGCTTGGCCGCGCGAGGAAATGCGCTACCAACACGAAATGCTTCGATTCCAATCGACCAAGTCGCATCTGATTTTGACTGTCTGACAAATCCATGCGACTCGAGTGTTAAGAGGAGCCGATGAAGGGTCCCTAAAGGCATATCGAGATCNATCGACAGATCGTTGAGGGATGTCCCATCGGTNTCAGCAATTTTCCGGAGCGCACTCAACCCTTTATCGAGCGCCTTGGAGGGTGCATTTTCATTGGCGGCACCTCGAGGTCTGCCGCGAGGTTTCTTTATACTATCGGACGTCACNATGGCTGCCTCCGCGGGAANATCACAATTTTTGATCGCTGTATNACCAGATTATTTTTTTCATTTTTTNNAANTTTAAAAAAATGGAAAAATTAAACTATTGAATTTNNNANGTATTTANTTTTTCAATTTTTTTGGAATCATTTTTCGAATAAATATACGAGGATCTTTCGGTACCGTAAAGTTATNNNACNANNGAATNAGGGGAAAAAGCGAATGAGTCTCTCGAATCCTGTGTTTATTCCAGGGCCAACGAATTTGCCTGATTCGATCCGGCGCGCTATTGATNTGCCCACGGTTGANCATCGNTCGCCTGCGTTTGCGGCTTCACTCCCGCAGTTGTTCGACGGGTTGAAGCNGATTGTCGGAACGTCTNCAGGGAAGATTTTTATTTTCCCTGGAACCGGAACNGGTGGCTGGGANGCGACGATTTCCAATACGTTNTCTCGTGGTGATCGTGTGCTGGCATGNCGGCATGGNGTATTTTCTGANAAATGGATCCGGNTGTGCCAAAACTTTGGNCTGNTCGTNGATATCATCGACTGCGATTGGCGTGGTCCTGCAGATCCNGCTCAAATCGAAGCNATCCTNAGGGCTGATACGGGACGGCAAATCAAAGCGGTACTCGCAACACANAATGAAACAGCAACNGGAGTTCGNAGTGATNTAGNGNGTATTCGAGAAGCTATTGACCATGCAGGCAGNGATGCCTTGTTCTTTGTCGACGGTGTCAGTTCGATCGCNTCGATGGACTTTCAAATGGATGAGTGGGGAATCGACGCCGCAGTGACCGGCTCTCAGAAAGGGCTGATGTTGCCAGCNGGACTGTCGATTGTCGCACTCAGCCAGAAAGCGAGAGAGGCAGGGCGGAACGCGGGGCTCCCACGNTTCTTCTTTGATTGCGAAATCATGGGCGCAATGACGGATGCGGGTGGCTTCCCNTACACGCCACCAATGCAACTCCTTNCAGGANTAAGCCACTCGCTTGAATTGTTGCTTGATGAAGGCCTAGACCAGGTATTCAGCCGTCACTTCAAGATGGCTGAGGGTGTGCGACAGGCAACAGCGGCCTGGGGNATGGATTTGTGCTGCCAGGATCTTCAATTCGCGTCTGATACGGTGACCACAATCATGGTGCCTGACGGATTCGACGGTGACCAGCTAGTGGNACATGCCTACGATCGGTACAGTATGTCGTTCGGCGTAGGTCTCGGCCAGCTTGCTGGGCAGGCGTTCCGCATCGGTCATCTTGGCGCTTTGTCGGAAGCGCAGGCGTTGAGCGGTCTCGCAATAATTGAGATGGCGATGCTTGATCTCGGATATCCGATTTCAAGTGGGAGTGGTGTTGCTGCAGCTCAAGAGTGGTATCGCTCGGCTTTCAGTGATCATTCTGTCGACGCCTCGGCGNCTGACGAGTCAGCATGCGAGGATGTCGCCTGATGAATGCCCCGATNNANAAAACACTCAACGCAGTCAAATGCGTTGGCATGGAGACGGTGGTTGGTGCACCTGACCTGACGATTGAGCATGTGATGCAAGCAAGATCACGTATTGCTCCATATGTGCACAACACGCCAATTTTGACTTCAACGTACTTGAATGAGCGAATCGNNGCAGAGCTCTTTTTTAAATGTGAGAATTTCCAGAAGGCTGGNGCNTTCAAAGTCCGAGGAGCNTGTAATTCGGTGTTTGGGTTNACGGATGAGGATGCGATCCATGGCGTCGCAACGCATTCATCCGGTAACCACGCGCTGAGTCTGTCATATGCAGCCGGTCGCCGCGGTATACCTTGTCACGTTGTGATGCCAAAGACCGCACCGCAAGCGAAGAAAGATGCGGTACTNGGATACGGCGGCATCATCACTGAGTGTGAACCGTCAACGTCCAGTCGCGAAGCGGTTTTCGCAGAGGTACAGGCAAACACGGGCGCTGAGTTTGTGCACCCGTACAACGATCCCCGAGTCATCGCAGGCCAGGCGACATGCTCTGCAGAAATGTTAGAGGCGGTCGACGGCTTGGATTCGATCGTTGCGCCGATTGGTGGTGGTGGGATGATCTCGGGTACCTGTTTGACCGTGAGTCACCTTGCCCCAGATATTGAGATCTTTGCGGCCGAGCCGTTGCAGGCTGACGATGCGGCGCGATCGTTCCGGTCGGGCCATATCATCGCCGACGATGCACCAGTCACGATTGCCGACGGTTTGAAAGTGCCCTTGAAGGAAAATACCTGGCACTTCGTTTCGCATTATGTGGCCGATGTGATGACTGCAACGGAGGAAGAGATCATTGATGCAATGAAGCTGACGTGGCAACGCTTAAAAATTGTGATGGAGCCAAGTTGTGCAGTGCCCTTGGCTGTCATTTTGAAAAATCAGGATGTATTTCGGGGTCGACGGATCGGAGTCATAGTAACAGGCGGGAATGTCGATTTAGACCGGCTGCCTTGGATGAAGTGAGAGAATTATGAACAGTGCATTGAATTGGAATAATTTGGAAGTAGGTTACGACATCCCAGCGCGCGTTGGGATGAATGAGAGTGAAGTGCAGACGCCTTGCTTGGTGGTGGATTTGGACGCACTCGAGCGGAACATCAAGAAGATGGGCGATTTCGCAAAAGCACACGGGATGCGCCATCGAGTCCACGGGAAGATGCATAAATCTGTCGATGTTGCATTACTTCAGGAGAAATTGGGTGGTGCGTGTGGCGTTTGTTGCCAGAAGGTGAGTGAAGCTGAAGTCTTTGCCCGTGGTGGTATTAAGGATGTCTTGGTATCAAACCAAGTCCGTGATCCAGCAAAGCTTGCGCGGTTGGCTCGTATCCCGATGTTGGGTGCTCGTACCATTGTGTGCGTTGATGACCTGGCCAACGTTGCTGAATTATCAGCCGCTGCGACGGAAGCAGGGACTAAGATCGAATGCTTGGTTGAGATCGATTGCGGGGCAGGCCGGTGCGGCGTGACCACAACCCAAGCAGTTGTCGATATCGCGGTCGCTATTGATGCTGCCGATGGATTGAAGTTTGCAGGAATCCAAGCGTATCAAGGCGCGATGCAACACCTTGACTTTTACGCCGAGCGTAAAGCGAAAGTCGAGGTGTCTATTGGGATGGTTAAAGATGCAGTTGCTGCGCTTGCTGATCAAGGACTTGAATGCGACATCGTCGGCGGTGGTGGNACCGGCTCATATTATTTTGAAGGGGCATCGGGTGTCTACAACGAGCTCCAATGCGGCTCGTATGCGTTCATGGACGCTGATTATGGCCGAATCCTTGACGAAAACGGCGAGCGAATCGACCGTGGGGAGTGGGAGAATGCATTGTTCATCCTGACATCAGTGATGAGTCACGCAAAAGCTGACAAAGCCATCTGCGATGCTGGTCTCAAGGCTCAGTCAGTGGATAGCGGATTGCCAGTGATCTTTGGCCGTGATGATGTCAAGTATGTCAAATGCTCAGACGAGCACGGGGTGATTGAGGACACAGCCGCTGTCTTGAGCGTTAACGATAAGTTGCGCCTGGTTCCAGGTCACTGTGATCCAACCTGCAATGTGCATGATTGGTATGTGGGAGTCCGAAACGGTGTGGTCGAGGTCGTTTGGCCTGTATCCGCTCGCGGAAAAGCGTATTAATTTGCAGGCNCATTGACTAGGTAGGATTGAAGTGACNATACGATTNATTTCGGAGGAGCAGATTGCNGATGTTCTGAACCCAGAGAACGCATTTTCTGCGGTGCAGGATGTGTTTGCCAGCATGGAATCTGAGGCCTGGAACTTCCCGGTNGTCCGCGAGNCCTTAGGNTANCAGGACGCGTTATATGGGTTTAAGTCAGGCTTTGATCCAGNGTCCGGAGCATTNGGCCTNAAGGCGGGTGGTTACTGGCCNAATAACGGNNCCAAGGGCATTGCAAACCATCANTCGTCGATCTTTTTGTTTGATCCAGAAACTGGTCANTGCAAAGCGATTCTGGCAGGAAATACCATNACGGCGTTGAGGACGGCAGCGGCNGCAGCGGTNTCNATTGATCGTCTGGCGATTGNTGCTCCGACAACCTTTGGTTTGGTTGGTACTGGGCATCAATCAGCGTTTCAACTGGAGGCCGCGCTTCGGGTTCGATCATTCCGTGAGGTGTTGATCTGGAATCGGTCTGGTCGTGACCTGTCCAAGCATCATCAAATCGCAGAGAAATATGGTGCCGTCTGTCGTGAGGCAGAGCTTGAACAGGTTGTTCGTTCGTCACAGGTGATCATTACCATCACGTCTTGCTTTGAAGCACTGTTTCTTGGGGATTGGGTGAGTTCCGGTACACATATCGCTGCCATGGGTACCGACACCAAAGGAAAGCAAGAGCTCGATCCGTCTCTGACATCCCGGGCTCTGCCGTTTACAGACGAAATTGTGCAGTCACGGACAATCGGCGAATTTCAGCATCTGAGTTCTGATGTTGTGATTACAACGATTGGAGCGGTGATTCGAGGTACTGCTTCAGGGCGTACAGACGAGGAGCAAGTGACTGTATTCGACGGGACAGGAGTTGGTCTGCAAGATTTAGCGTGCGCCCAAGCGGTGACCGAAGCCATCGGGGACAGTTAGGTTGCAGACTAGTAATTTGAGTCCTGCAGATTTTTATTCGGACACCCAAACCCTTCCATCTAAGGCAATGTTGGAGTCTGTGTTGTCTGTGCAGACAGGCGACGAGCGACACCATCAATGCCCGACAACCAACCAACTCCGCGAGCGTGTCGCAGACATGTTTGGTATGGAAGATGCGGTATTCCTCCCATCGGGGAGCATGTGTAATCAGATCGCGATCGCGGTTCATACCAAGCCCGGGGATGAAATCATCTGTGCGAGGGAAAGCCACATTATTTTTGCGGAGTGTGGTGGGCTTGCAAAGCTCTCGGGCACGATGGTTTCGGTCATTGATACCGAGCGAGGATTGTTTTCAGCTGATGCAGTGACCAAGTTGCGCCGTCCGCCGTCATCGTTTGCGCCACGGTCACGTTTGGTTGTCACAGAACAGACATCGAATTTGGGTGGAGGGGCTATTTGGCCGCTTGATGAAATTCAGTCAGTTTCTCACACAGCGCAAGAGCTCGGGTTATCGGTTCACATGGATGGAGCACGGGTGTTGAATGCCTCGGTGGCTACAGGGGTGGCAGTCTCTGACTACGCAGCTGGGCATGACAGCGCTTGGGTCGCGTTTACTAAAGGGCTCGGTTGCCCGGTCGGGGCTGTTCTTTCAGGATCACGAGACTTCATTCGAGAGGCGTGGCACTTCAAACGCATGTTTGGTGGTGCCATGCGTCAGACCGGCGTATTAACAGCGATGTGCTTATACGCGCTGGATCACCATGTTGAGCGTTTGGCTGAGGATCACTCGCGCGCGAAGCGCATCGAGGCTGCACTCCAGGGGTGCCGACTCTTTTCACGAGTGCTCCCTGTGGAAACAAATATTGTGTTGGCAGAGGTATCACCTGAGTGTGGTCTCGACGCAATTGAGTTGAAAGCTTTGCTTGCCTCACACAACGTGAAAGTGATGGCTGTAGGGAATCACCGGATTCGGATGATTACGCACCTTGATGTCGATGATGTCAGCGTCTCTCGGTTAATCGAAAGCATCGAAGTAGCAGAGGCATCGCTTGGTCGTCGGTGACAAGTGATTGAAATTTAGAGACCATCTGAGTGTGATTGCATGGCGAGGTCCCCATTGGAAAACAAAACCAGTACACTAACGATNTGGGTTGATGCAGACGCTTGTNCAAAACCGATTAAAGCACTGGTATTNCGCGCGTCAGATCGTCTCAATCTCCCCGTATTTTTAGTTGCAAACGGATTTCTACAAAACCCACCCCACCCTAACGTTACAGTGGTACAAGTCGCGCAGGGTTTCGANGTGGCAGATCATGTGATTCTGGAACGGATGGAGGCGGGTGATCTTGTCGTTACTCAGGACGTGCCGTTGGCAGCTGAGGTGGTCGATCGCGGTGGGTTGGCCGTCAATCCGCGAGGGACCTGGTACGACAAAGAGTCGGTCAAATCGTATTTAAGACGCAGAAATGAGCGGGAAGCGATGCGTGAAGCTGGGTTGATTCAAGGCGGNCCGGCACCNTTCTCTGCNAAAGATACCCANCAGTTTGCGCGNGTTTTTGATCAGTTTCTCGCGCGNCTGAAGCGCTAGTGATGTGGCGTTCGAACTCAAGCATCGCTCAGCATCANGTNATCGAATCCACANTCGATCTTGATTATCCGGTCTCTGTCCGACGATCGTCTCGGCGTCGATCAATTGAGTTGAGGGTNACCAGCGGCTCCCATATTCGCATTTTGTGCCCTTTGGAGCTGACGGATAGTCAAATTGCTGCCTTTGTCAGGGCAAAAGCCGATTGGATCAATTCCAAGTTGTTGCTGAATAAGAAGCGGGCAGCGACTCGAATTCCACAGTTTGAGCATGGATCCTATTGGCAGTATCGGGGGCGGACGGTCTCTCTGGAGCTTGGCCTGGGTTCGAATTCAGTGGTTTTAGAGTCAGAACGCCTGCGTGTCCAAACCAAAAAGATNGGTGCGCATGATCTTNGGAAGNTGTTGAAAGCCTGGTTTATCAGAGAGGCGGAAACACTATTGACTAANCGAACGCGNNATTTTGCGGANTGTNTAGGTGTTGAGCCGTCGAAGATTCAACTNAGGCNGTATCGTGCAATGTGGGGTCGATGTAACTCGCGTNATGAGATCGCCTATGACTGGCGGATCATCATGGCGCCAGATCCGGTGATTGATTATTTGGTGATTCATGAGTTNTGTCATCTTGCGTATTTTGATCACTCGCCTCACTTTTGGCGTTTAGTTGGTTCGTTACAACCAACCTACGAGGAATCGAAGGCTTGGCTACGATCGAATGCACATTGGATTAAGCAAACGTTTGAGGGTTGCTAGTTAGTTCGGTCGACGAGGCAATCGCTTCTCGGTCCTTGTTATGATGATACTCCTGATACGATCAACCGACCGCTAATCCATTGNTTTTGNTTNTCGAAACCAGCCCGCGCGCTGCTGGNCCAATCCATAATTTGTGTGGTAACCGGTCTTCTAGAGGTAGTAACAGATGAAAACGATACTAATTACGGGCGCAACAGACGGTATTGGGCGGCTCGCCACTCAAAAATTAGCAGCGCTTGGTCACCAGATGTTGGCTCATGGGCGTGACCAAAAGAAACTCGAATCATTGACCAATACCGCAGTTGGGCAGATCGAGCCATGGCTAGCCGACCTAGCGAACCTATCGGATGTCCGAGGAATGTGTCGGCAAATTCTGCAGCAACATGAGCGTTTAGATGCGGTTGTGAATAACGCCGGGGTATTAAAAGCACCTGCAACACAAACACTAACGGATCGAGACATCCGCTTTGAGGTGAATACGATTGCTCCTTACCTGATCACTCGCGAACTGTTGCCAATTATTGATACCAACGGCGTTATTCTGAATGTTTCATCGGCAGCACAGGCGCCTGTCGATCTCGAAGCGTTGGAGCAATTTAGGGCGATGGGTGACATGGAAGCCTATGCTCAAAGTAAGCTTGCGATGACCGCTTGGTCGAGATATGTGGCAAATGAACTTACTAATGGACCGAGTGTGATTTCAGTCAATCCGGGTTCCTTGTTGGCGACAAAAATGGTGAAAGAAGGGTTCGGCATCGAAGGCAAGGATCCCAATATTGGTGCTGATATCTTGGTCCATCTGGTGACTGACCTGGTCGATTCGCAGCGAACCGGTGAGTATTTTGATAATGATGCTGGAGACTTTGGATCTCCCCATTCTGCCGTGCTCGATGACGCCTTTTTTCATCATTTGATTGCCTCTCTTGATTCGATCGTTGATTAAATTGGCTCTGAATAGATCGGTGGGCAATACACGACTCTCTGCGGCTTTTTAAGTAACTTTGACTGATCAGAAGAGATGAAATCATTGAGGAAAAAATCTGAATAAATCGAAAGAAATTTGGGCAAAAGCGAATCGAGCCGTGGTCACCACGTTGCGATTGCGAGTGTCGCTTCGTTTCCATTATTTGGACGCGCGATCGATCGCTACGGAGCGCCAGGAACCACTGGAGGACATATTTCGGTGGATTTTATCGCCCAAGAGGTCACGAAAGTGTATCCCGATGCAATTACTAATGATGATCACGGATTTCTACTTATAAATGGACAACAATTAGCAAAAGAAGATCAATTTATCCGCTGGAAACTGACCAGTGAGTCAAGAACAGTCGACGGACGTTGTGCAAAAATTCAAAGAAGTCGATATATCTTGTGTTTTTGACGATACCGTTTTAGCGCTTGACCCTGTACCTGTCGATCACGTCTCGATTAAATTCAAGTCCGACGCCCGGACGCTCCGGGATGATGAGACGTCCATTTTTGACACGGTAAGGCTCCACTAACAACGGATCAACCCAATTCATCCACTCTAAATAATCCGCTGTCGGTGTTACTCGCATCAAATGCGCAGAGACTTCGTGATAGAGGTGGGAGGATAAAGGCTTTCTGTGGGCCTCTGCGAGCGTTGCTGTTTTAAGCCATCCAGATACTCCGCCGATTCGCATCAGATCTGGCATGATCGCGTCACTTGATTTGAGTTCGAGACTCAGAGTGGCGTGATCGATTCCATGGAAGTTCTCGCCGAGAATGAGTGGCGTGCAGAGATGTTGACGGAGTTCGTTGTAGTTTCTGAATTCATAGTAAGGAATGGGCTCCTCAAACCAGTAAAGACCTTGGTCATCCAAACCTCTCAAACGCCGACGTGCCTCAGTAAAGCTCAGCACCTGGTTAAAGTCGCACAAGAGATCATCATCGGCGTTCATTTGGGATCGGACCGCATCAATTGCTCTTAAGTCTTGATCCAGCGTCTTTCGACCTAGACGGAGTTTGAGGGAAGAAAAGTCACCCTCGTCCCTGAGGTCTCTTGCTTCCTGCACCAATTGTTCTGGTGTGAGTAACCAAAGCCCACCGGAGTTGTATGCTTTCACATCGCCGAGGGTGCCGCCTAGATGTTCACACAACGGTCGGTCTGCAACTTTAGCGCTCGCATCCCAAAACGCGATATCGAGGGCGGCGAGCGCATACATGGCGATTCCAGAGCGGCCGAGTAAACTTAATCTACCCATCCCGGCTTCATAAAACGCCGCAGGCGCGAGCGGTTGATTTTCGAAGGGTTTGAAAAGCTCTCGTATCACCCGCTCGATAGGGTCTGTGAAGTCGACGAGGTAGGGACAAATATAACTATTGCCGACGATGCCACTGTCGAGGGTTATTTCAGTAATTATGAATGGCCATTTGTCATATCTGCCGACCGCAGAGACCACAGGCCGTTGTAAAGGTAAATCGATCGAAATAATGTTGATGTTGGAAACAAACGTTTGACTCATAAAAGCCTCGGCAGATCAGTAGGTCACTTTGCCTAACAATTACGACGCTAGGGTAGTAGTGCATTACTACCGAATGCGAGCACTGCGGTGTTTTGTGGTCGGTGCCACAACAGCGTTAGATCTGTCTGAGCCCAACGTTCTCCGCGTTATTCTATTGATCACTCTTAGTTTTGTGGGTGCTTTTATTGATTTATCAGTGTAGTGTCTAAGAGACGCCACACAGGAATAGAGTATGGGAATTAGTAACGCCAATCTTATTGTGACAAACGCTACTTGGGGTGATGTAGCTAATCCGTTAGCGGACGCTTTAGCGAAGGATGGTAAGCGTTATTGGATAGAGGTGGATATATGTCCGCTAAGCATGCTTGAGCTGCCAAATGATGCTCGTCAACGTGCCGTTTTGAGAGAATTTGCGGACTGGGACGATGTGAAAGATAGTCGTCCGTTGAGGGTAGTTGCCGCTAATCCTTACGCACCTGAAGCGCTAGAGCAATTTGAGCCACTGATCAATGCATTGAAGCTGAGGAAGGATCGACTGAAGTATGCCGCAATCGATGACGATATAGCCCTCGCATTTTCAGAGATCGTCAGATTTGTAGGCATCGATCAAGTTACTCCACGAGAGATTTTGACGCCCACAGCCCCTGGGAGCTCTGTTGAGTTATCTAAATTGATCACCGGGGACGCTGAAAATAGTGAGCTCTGTGTGGTACTCGAGGAAACTGAGGAGGCAGGTGGTGTTGCGAAACGACTTATAGCTGCAAATCAGCGGGTGATTCGGATGCCCATATTTGGCCGAACGAAAAATAATCCTGACGTGTTGAGCCTCAGCGATTCTCCCAACTTTATTTTGGTCAACGACCCGTATGCGTTAACTGTGGCTATTCAAGGTTTGAAAAGACAGGCTGCCGATTTAAGCGAGATTGTCTGGGTGGGAACGAGTGCGTTGTTGCAGGCGATGGCTAAGCGTGATTGTCCGGGATCGAAGTGGCTTGATGTCCCCGATTTAAGACATGATGTGATTTTAGAAAAAGTTTCAAAGTACTAGCCGGGGTCAAAGAATGGGTCTGTTAAGCTGGTTTGATGGTGGGAAAACGAAAGAGCGAGACACCGCAAAGAGTGGCTTTGATAAGGCGGTGTCGTCGTCGGGGGACTCGAAAGAACTTAGGGCACTCCGAATTCGTATCGCGCTCCGGTCTAAAACAGCTCTTGATATTATCTTTCGGGCGGCGATGAGGGCGATTGCCAGACATGAGGAAGAGGTTATGATCGCAACCGCCGGGGGAGAAGTTCCACCCCCCACGCCGACTGCTGACAACGAGACTTGTTTTCAGACTATGGCGACGGTAAACGGTCCTGTGACAATCTATATTCCCCTTGAGTTCGCTTCGAGATTTTTCGAATTGGGTATTCGATACCAACAAAAAGAAATTGATACGCACGAAGCACTTGCCGAGGGCCAGGAGATCGCCAACGAATTAGGAACGCTTTTGAATCTCGACCAATACATGGTGCAGCCAATCACACCCCTGGAATTCTTGTTAGCTCAAAATATTATTGGTCCAAATGTCAATTATAAGAGACCGTAGATCAAAAATTTAGATACTGGAGAAACTATGGGTACTGAAGTAAAAAATGAAAAGTTAAAGAGGATCCAGAGTCTGATCTACGAGCTGTCCGCTAGAGTCAGCGAAAATACCGCGAAGGCGGGTCTACATCGCTCGAAAGTTGAAGAAAATCATTTCCATATTCTGGCCAATACGACGGCCAATGGTGTCGCGCTCCGTGATCTTGCAACTAAAGGACTGGAGTCACATCTAGCGATTTGTTTGCACGAGCTTAATGATATTGAGACCCAGGAAGAGGAAAAGAAAATCCATGCAAAATTCGCGACTCTTAAATTACTCATAGAGCATCTGAAAGCGAGAATAGAGATCAACCGCGGTCTTATCCGAATTAATCAATCACTAGTCGAGATCAACAAACAAATGATCGCAGTGAATAGTAGCGCTGCTGGCTTCACTGATGAGATTGTATTAGCCGCCGCATCAACGGACCTTCATCATGATCGTGTTATGCAGGAAGTACTCGATGAAGAATATTCGATATCTCATGAAATGATCGACGAGTTAAATGAGATTTGTGACGGTTTGGTTGAGACCGTCGCTGAGAATACAGCACACATTGAAAAACTGAACTCGGAATCGGATCGAAACAGGTTGGCGATAGCTGGGAACAATAAAAGAATCCACCAGCTAATCGACATGGTGCTCGAAGTTTCAGAATATTCCTGAACGGAGGTAGCTCTTCGTAGTTGCCTCGATCTCGTGAGTGGTGGTTCGAACCGTTGCAAGCTCGTTCACCTCATTGGTTTTTGCGCGGATGCAACATTGCAGCTCGACCATTGAGGTGTTGAATGTGTCGAGAAATCTGCGATACTAACCCCTGGTTTCGTTTATGTTTCCTTTCGTGGGAAACCAGCAAGCGATTTCCGGGCGATCCGTAAGAGTCCCGCTGAGGGCGTCTGTTTTGACAGGCAAACGGATAACAGAGGCCGACCGACCGCTTGCAATTGAGCGTATCCTTGTAATAAGCGAGTCGAAACCAGGAAAGGCTGAGTCACCACTCAGCCTTTTTTATTGAAGTTTGGTATTTCCCGCTATTGGACCCAATCCCGGAATGGGGCTAACTTTCTTTAAAGCAACAGAGAGTGTGATCCATGCAAGGTAACGATAACAAACCAACGAAGGCTTGGTGGGTGAATTGGCTGATCATTGCAGGCACGGTCATCGTGATCATGGTTTTGTCGTGAGATTAAATTTCCTGAACCCCTTTCTCAGTCAGCCATGGTGTTTTGGGACGCAAGTCGATGATCTCCAAGATTGTATCGATCGGCCGACATAATCGGGTCCCCTTGTCTGTCACAACAAAAGGTCTTTCAAGAGTGGCTGGTTGCTCGATGATATATTGAATAATCGTTTCGAAGTCATTGTTGATTAATGCGTTGTGCAGTTCAGATTAAGCGTTAAGCCTAAGCATTTGTCGCCAGTCGAGGCCTGAAGATGCTTTTAATGCGTACACAGTCTGAGTGGTCCATCCATCTTTCAAGTACAAAATGATTTCTGGATTGGTGCCTGAATCTTGCAAAAACGCAGCGCGTCTCTCGATTTACTGCAGTTGCGGTTTTGGTAGATAGTGGCTTGCGTCAATTTAATACCTTCTCGAAATTTCTAAACCAGAACCTGGCTGTAGAGTAGTGTTGGACTATCGCTTTTGCCACTTGTCGTGGGGTTAATCCTATCTCTTAAAATTATTGGCATTTTTCTTGCTCACATCATCTGTGTTGTTTTTTTGACGGAGAATAAAAATGTCAGTATTAACAAAGCTTGAATTTGAGCGTGATCTGAATTGTATGGATATCAGTCTTTTAGCACAGTGCCGGGCTCTTATCAGCGAAGGGATGGCTATGGAAGTTGATCAACTGATTGAAAGTCGCGAAGGTTTTGAATCTCAGGATGAAATCGATAGGGTACGATTGATAAGGGATCTCGCCACCGGATCGACAGCTTTGGTTAACTGATTCTATCTGGATGATGAGATAGCCAATTATCTATTGAATTCTTATGAATCCTGATGATTCGTGCGCATCCAGGGGCGCGCTTAACGGATTGATGATCCAACGACGCCCTGGCTAATAGCCTCCGAAAAGGTAATCATTCCCTTTAGGGGGTGCGTTTTGTGCCGATAGAAGATGTGTTCGATGGAGAGAGCCTGGGGCCGTGCTAAAAATAAAGTTTAGTTTAGCAATTGTTTCTACAATCCTATCGGCTGGATTAAATGCCGACAGTGCGCAGAGACTAGGCTCACAAGCGTCAGTCTTAGACGCGTTGTCTCAAACCCGAGGTAAGGCTGTCTTAGCGTTTATTGACAGTTCGGCAGATCAATCCAGTGCCGTCAGAAATCTCCAGGGCTTACTGAGTACCTATTTGTTAGAGCTCAACGGGACTGATTTGGGACAGGTTCGGCGGAATACGGTCATCCATGTTAGACCTCGGCTTGGTTTGAACAGGCTGAAACTGACCAATGCGTTCGATAAAAACCAATCGACTGAAGTCACCTTTCCGGCGATGCGGTCAGCTGGTGTTTCCACATCGATTATTGACATACAGACGTCACGCCAGTTCAGCTGGATTCAAGCAATAACGCTTTCCGGTGCCGAAGTTCAGTTGATTGAAGACGCACTCAAGCGAAGTCAGCACGGCGGTATGAGGCGCGTTTTGGGTCTGATTCGTGCTCGCGGCAAGGAAATCGTTCCCCAGAAAATCGATCGTGTGAATTGGAGAAGCGGTGGGCCTGCGATTGGCAGCTCGGATCCCGGATCTGATTCAGGCAGCTCGTCGTCAGGCGAAAGCTTTTCCGAAGCTACAATCGACGAGTCAAACACCTCTAGTGTGAGTGGTCCAGAATCAGTTGACACCTCAGAGCCGTCTGCAGCACCTGCTGATGATGCTGTGTCTGAGGCTGCGGAAGGTGAATCATCTTCCAGTGTTTCTGCTGACCGTCGAAGCTATTATTAATCGATCGAATCGCAGTACACTTACGGATCCAATTCACAAAGGATCAGATGTGTCAGAGTCAATCGAAGTCGTTGTGCGTGGAGGCATTCTTTGCGCTGATTTCAACGAGGGGTGCCTCATCATTGATACGGGGTCTCCGGTATCATTAGGACCAGACATCTCGGTGCGCGTGCTGGGCTCAGTGGTGCAGTTAAATTCAAGGTTTGGCAGTTATGCCTGGACTGAGATACAGGAAAGTTTGCCATTTGATGCTGTCGGATTGATCGGTGTTGATGCGTTTTCTGACGCTGTGTTGGGGTTTGACGTTGCAAATAATACGCTCGCGCGGCTGGACGTCCCAATTGACGGTGATGAAACTGCATTTGTCATGGGCTCACCTGCGGTTTCTTGTCAGATTGGAGAGGAGCGGTTGAGCTGTGTTCTAGACACTGGTGCTGGGTTGTCTTACCTCAGGAGTGAGGCCACTGGTGTGTTCGGACAGGCACTGGGGAAACAGCATGATTTTCATCCGATGCTCGGAGAATTTGAGGTCGAGACAGTTACCTGCTCGCTCGTTGTGGGCGATCAATCATTAACCGAAACATTTGGTATCGCGACCGGTGAACTTCGTCAGTTAATGGACACCGCTAATATCGATGCCATCTTCGGCACAACGTTTTTCCAGCGGTCACTGATTGAAATTGATTTTCAGAACGAAATTGTAGGAATGACTTTTGATTGAGCTATAAGAGTTCGAGCCGGCTAAATCCGCCTTCGATGTGACGGGCCATTAAGATTGAAGCCAATTCATCATCATGAGCCTTGAAGGCCTTGACCAGTTGCTCATGCTCTTCGATTGATTTCTGAATATTCTCGTGACCGGCTAGGCTCCGACTTCTGAACACCAGTGATTCGCGCATCACTTGATCAATTAAGTTCATCAGGCGAGGGGATTCCGCGACTGTATGGACGACTTTATGGAACTGGATATTCAGGTCAAAATAATCGGTGAGGTCGTCGCTTCTAGCAACTCGTTTCATGTCTTCATGAAGCTGCTCAAGCTTCAAGAGGTCTTCCGTCTGGAATCTTGTAGCGGCCGTAGCCGCTGCTTTGCCTTCCAGCATCGCTCGGATTGAGAAGATTTCTTTTACCTGGGATAACAGTAACTGACGCACAACAATTTGCCGGGCACTGATTTGTTCCAGAAGTCCAACCGCGATGAGTTCTCGGATCGCTTCGCGAACAGGCGCCCTGGACATACCAAGACGCTCTGCAAGATCGCGCTCTGTAATTTTATCTCCGGCTTTTAAAATGCCCTGCAAGATGAATTCTTCAGTTTTTTTTCGGGCCTTGAGGCTGAGTGAATCCGTCATACTCGTCCGTGACAGTTAATATTTGGTATACCTTATAACGATTTTGAATAAAGTAAATCAAACAAATTTTTTAAAAAAAAGATTTTGGTATTGCAAAAATCTTGAATAGAAAGGTATAACGGCTTGTACTGATGTGACGAAATTTCGTCCTATAGGGCAATAATACGGAATAAATAACAATAACGAGGATTAAACCATGTTGAAAAAAATAGCCGTGGCAGCACTCGGTTTGACACTAGTTGCTGGGACAGTTCAAGCCGCCGATAAGATGAGGATATCTCTTCAATTACCGCTCAAAAGCCATCTCGGACAAAATTTACTCGTGTTCGAGAAAGAAGTCGAAGCTCGAACTAACGGCGCTATCGATGTAGAGATCTATGACAGCGCTCAGCTGTATAAAGATAAAGAGGTACCGGCGGCGGTCGGTTCTGGGGCGATTGAGGCTGGTGTTGCATCCTTAACTCGATACGTTGGCGATGCACCCGTGGTTGATGTGTTTTATATGCCTTTCCTGTTGAACTCAGAAGCGAAGGTGCGAGCCGCAGTTGCTGAAGGTAGTGTTGTGAGAACGACGATTGAGAAGGAAGTCGCAAAGACAGGTGGTCAGATTCTTTACTGGCAGGCATATGGTGGGGCAATCCTTCTGTCCAAGGGTGGGCCAATACGAACGCCTGCGGATATGAAGGGAAAGAAAGCGCGTGTTTTCGGAAAAACACTCGGTGATTTCGTGACAGCGGCAGGCGGGGCGCCGACCCTGATATCTGGATCAGAGCAGTATCTGGCCTATCAGCGCGGTACGGTTGATATCGGCATGACAGGTGTTTCAGGTGTGAAATCACGGAAGCTTTGGGAAGTGATGGATACAATTACGGTGACCAACCATGCGGATATTGAATTTGTTGTGGTCGTTAACACCAATTGGTGGAACGGTTTGTCATCGGAGATCCAAGGTCAAATCCGAGCCGCAGCCAATGTTGCGCAGGAAAGTGTTCGCGACGCAATGACTCAAATCGAAGCAGACGCTTACGCGGCAGCGAAGGCAAATGGAATGACCGTTGCCGAACTGACAGATCAAGAGCTCGAAGCGTGGAAGGCTGTCTCTGAGCCTGTTTATGATTCGTATCTCCAAGCCACTGGTGACTTGGGCAAAACGATTTTAGAGGCAGCGAGCCAATAATTTCGTTCCAAGGTGCGGCGCTCTTAGGAGGGCCGCGTTACATTCGGTGAACATGATCATGCGATTGATTAACCAATTGTCTGTTTG
>PAFS01000034.1 GCA_002705325.1 Gammaproteobacteria bacterium
TCCAGTCGAGTGCCTCGACATCTGCCGGGGTCAGGAGAACAAGGGAAGTGATCCCGAAGAAGAGGGTTCCGAGGGGGAGGGTGAAGCTGAGCCCTTGGAGTGCCGTACCTGTCAGCACCCCCCGTCGCATCATGACCGCATTGAAACCAAAAAACGCGGCACTCAGGAACGACAGGAAGGACCCCAGTATGATCATCAGGCGTTAACCTTCTCAGCGATTAGCCTCCTTACCCATTCGGCGTCGATGTTGGTGTCAGGGACGTACTCGGGCGCATTCTCGAGCTGCTCGAGATCATTCAAGCCACACATCGAGTACACACGGTTTGTCGCGGAGATAAGTCTCGCCGGACGATCAGGATCTCCGTTGAAGTGCTGGTGGATCGTGTTTGGTGGTATATAAATCACGTCCCCAGCCTCCCACTCGAACTTCTTGACCTCGTCTTGCGCCTTCCAGTGGTAGGTATCGGTAATCTCAACGTCACAGTCCTGATGGAGATCGTAGCCGTATCCTTCGAGTACATAGAGGCACTCCTCGGCGAGGTGTCTGTGCTTACCAGAACGGCTACCAGGAGGAATGACCTGCATGTATGCGTCGACTGTCTCCATGCGGGTATTCATCTGCTCATTAATCAGATGCTTCAGGATCCCTTGTGGAGCCAACTCCCAGGGCATCTCGTTTGGGTGGACTACCTTCTTACGTTTAGAGTTTCGCTCGTCAGCAGTGAGCGCTTCATGCAGTGTCTCCTGGTACTTGAGCATGTTCTCTGAGTCCTCAAGCCAGAACTTGGATTCTTGCCACGCCATGATTAGTAGCCTCCCTCTGGATGGTTATAGTCGAGTTCTTCCTCGCGGGGTTCGAACCCTTCTTGGCCCGGCACCGGGTCCTTGTGTCGCGCCTCTACGGTCTGCTGGAATAGCATATTGAGGAACAGGTACATTGGTTTGGTTTTGATTACGAGCGCTCTCGCTGGCTCCGTTTCGCTCGCATTGAAGTGCTGATGGACGCAGTTATTGTGCACAATCGCGACGTCACCAGCGCTCCAGTCATAACGAATATTATCGTGGATCTCGTACCCTTGGCCGTCAAGGATGTAGAACGCGGCCTCGTTGACGTGCCCGTGCTTCTGAGATTTTCCGCCGGGGCTGTACTCTTCCAAGTGCAGGTGAAATGTTTGAGTGATCCCGTCCTTGGGTTCGACGTAGTGGCGTGAGTACGCTTGTGGGCCGTCGACCATTTTTAGGTCGTTTGCTTTCCGCACACGTGGCTGAGACCTGAGGCGCTCCAGTTCTTGCTGAAGGTTATACGCACCCTGGACGCCCCGCACGAAAATTCGGTCGGTTTGATCATGGTATCGAGTCATTTGAAGTCTCCAATCTCTCGAGGATGATGGGTAGTGTTCTTCGCAGGTTATAATCTAGTCAACACTCGTTTTGGACTGAAAGATTAAATCTATATCGGCTTAGGATGGTTTTAATCATGACTGGTTTTAAANGACTTGTGCGATTCTTATGTTTTCGGAATAAATACTACTGATGTCACGTTTTGGGATATACAGCTGGCTGATTGGATTTACGGGCGGTTTTTGTCTTTTTTATGAACAAGTACCCCTCGCTTGGCTCCTTGGATCTATGGTCGCGACCTCGATCGCGGCCGTNTCGGGCCTGCNGGTCGAGACCTACAAGCCACTGACACCTTGGGCACGTTGTGTTCTTGGTGCGATGGTTGGTACAGGATTCGACGCGGTCACGGTCNATGAGTTTCTATCTTACTGGACTACGCTCCTGGTAGTCCCGGTCTTCCTTGTTCTAGCGACATCTATCAATTTCCATGTGTTCAGGCGTGTATTTGGATTCGACGCCTTTACCTCAATGTTCTCGGCGCTCCCCGGCGGGATGGTCGAGATGGTCACGAGTGGCCGTGATATGGATGCAGANGTCAAAACATTAACCATTATCCATTTGATGCGGGTCGTCATAATAGTGATNGGTGCATCNATCCTGGGCTTATATGTTGGGGTCCAAGATCTGCGGATGCAGACCCCATCGCTCTACCACGCAGAATTCGTAGTCATGCACCTTGCGCTGGGGTACGTAGGATGGAAGATCTTCGCTTATTTAAAGGTCCCTAGCGCACCCCTGTTGGGCCCAATGTTCCTCGTGGCCGGGCTACAGGGGTTTGATGTACTGCACCTTGAGCTATTTACGCCCCTTCTGATACTGGCCCAGGTCGCGATCGGTATCGATATTGCCCGGGCGTTCTGCGGAGTGTCGGTCGGTTCGATGAAGCATGCATTTTTTGCTGGCATCTCGAGTGTTTTCATAATGTTTCTTGTGTTATCCATCTGTACGTTGATCGTATTTCTTATGGCCACCGATATCCCGTGGGTTCAAGTGGTGCTCTCGTTTATGCCGGGTGGCCAGACTGAGCTTGCTCTGTTGGCATTCGCCCTGAAGCTGGACCTGACATTTGTNGTGACCCATCAAATCNTCAGGATCGCGCTGATTATGTTTTCTCTTCCGATATTGCTACTGAGTCTGAGGCGTCTGGGTCCATCCGATGGATAGAGAAAAAATAAGCTATTTCGCATCCGGTTTTTTGGCGTTGGGTCTTGTCCCACTTACCGCTGTGATCGTGCCACTTTATGCGCTTGGGATCGGAGCGACCCCAGCAGAGGTCGGTATTATCATGGCGATGCGGTCGCTGCTCCCGTTCTTGTTAGCGATTCCGGGCGGAGCTATGATCGACCGCTATGGTGTGCGCGTCGTCGTCACGCGGCTAGCGTTTGCTTGTGCAGTTCTCTCTATGGTGTATCCGTTTACGACCAGTGTGTTCCACTTGGTTCTGCTTCAGCTTGTTTTTGGTGTCTGCCAGTCGTTTTGCTGGATCGGTGTGCAGACAGGTATCGGTAAGNCTTACCGAGGCGATCCGGTTGTCACGAGCCACCTCGGGTTCTGGAGTATGGGNGGTACATTCTTCGGCCCGTTTATCATCGGATTTGTCTGGGATTACTTCGGCACCGACTCGAGCTTTGCCGCTGCCGCTGTGTGGTGCGGTCTTATGAGTATATTGGCTTTACAACTATCTCAGGAGGTGAGCGGTGTAGAGCGCTCTGCGTCTAGACGGCAGGCTGTTAAGGGAGACTACAGTGAGGCATTTGGTCTTCTGCGAGATCCGGTGGTCTTTTATATCATCGCCTGCTCGTCGGTCCGTTTGGGCGCGGTATCTCTCCAGACAAGCTTCCTTCCGGTTTATCTCGCTGAGCTCAAGTTCAGCGCCTCGCAGATCGGGGTCCTGATCGGGATCAGCGCNATATCTTCGGCACTATCAGCCTTTTTGCACGCGGTATTCGTGAGGTGGTGGAGCTCGGAAAAGATTCTCGGTGTTTTTATCGTGTTGGCGCTCATCGCGGTGTCTTCAATGTCNCTGACAGGATCCTACGGTGTCCTTGCGTTCCTGAACATCGCTATGGGGTTGGCTATTGGTGTGACTCAACCAGCAATGTTCTCGGTACTTGGGGCTAAGATTTCTAAAGACATTCAGGGACTCGTCGTTGGCCTCCGTACCAGCTCGAACCGAGGTGCAACTTTTTTGATCCCTCTGTTTGCTGGATTGACCGCTGGGATCGTCAGTACTCAGTGGACATTTCTAATTATTGGAACAGGCCTAATGGCTCTCATGCTTGTGACGCTGTGGGTCGGCAGAGATAGATTGTAGTCGGTCCATACATAGGTCGTATCGAACCAATAACAAAATTCGATAGCGGATTTNGTTGATTCTCTGGACTGCCAATACCGATGACGTGTACGGTTGGACCAACATCAAATTAGTTGATGGTTAATAATTATAAATCTCAAGGAGAGTAAGCATGCGTTTTCTCACAGCACTCGTTGCGCTTGGTCTAATTGCGTCAGCGCCGGCCCAGGCAGCATTCCCCGAAAAAGATGTCACTATCGTGATTCCTTATGGTCCTGGCGGTGGTTTCGACACGTTGACTCGGAAGTTATCGCCTTACATAGAAGAATATTTTGCACAGAAAGCGGGCCAGAACTTCAATAACATTAAAGTTGTGCCGAAAAATATGCCCGGTGCGTCTGGTAANAAGGCCGCGGTTTATACCTCGAAACAGAAGCCGGATGGACATACTGTTCAGATTTTCAACATTCCCGGCCATGGGTTACCNTACATTAAAGGCGAAAATCCTGGATATGACATCGAGGCATACAGCTGGTTAAACCGTGTCGGCGGCGATAGCTATGTTGTGGTGGTTTCCAAAGAGGGGCCCTACAAAAAGCTGGACGATCTCGTNAATAAGTCTGGCGACCTAAAGATTCCCGAGCAAGGACCTGGCTCCACCTCGAATATGGCCAATAGAATCACCTGGTCGACGCTTGGAAAAGGTGGCGAATACATCTACGGTTATAAGTCTTCCAGAGATTACACCACNGCCGTTTTACGTGGCGATGGTGATGTCACAATGCTTGCTTCGGGCTCCGCCAAGCGATACAACAAGGGTGGTGATTACAACATCCTCGCGCACTTTGCAGATGAAGTCGATCCGGCATTTCCCGGTGCCGTCAATGGCAATGATATTGGTCACCCGGAACTCCATAGTCTTGGATTGCTCAGAATTATTGCCGGCCCAGCGGGTATGTCTCAAGAAGTGATGGACGAGTGGAATAAGGCCCTGTCTTACGCCGTCAATCACCCAGATATTCAGGCGTGGTCTGCCAAGACCGGAAACCCAGTCAAGGCATACGACACAACAGCGGAAACAAAGAAAGCGTTGATGGAGACGCTAAACTACTTCAAGAAGTTTAGAGACGTTTTCTAGAAGTCTTTCTGTTCGTGCCTTCCGCCGCGGTCGCGGTGGGAGGTCACTGATTTTGTTAATGTCTCTCAACACTTAAATAGGTCGTCGTTGAATGGAAGCTCTTGATCTAGCGGTAATTACAGAGGCGTGGGTTCGTCTTTTTGAACTAGACTCTCTCTTTTACCTGATTCTCGGCACCTTGATTGGTCTCGTCTTTGGTGTGCTTCCTGGGCTCGGAGGTACCACGGCGTTGGCTATCTTGATTCCATTCTCTATGAATATGGAACCCGGTGACGCGATCATTCTGATGGCAGGGGTAATGGGTGTGGCACCCACGAGTGGGGCTGTCACCGCCATTCTTCTGAATACCCCTGGGACGGCCCCCAACGCGGCGACGACCCTCGACGGATATCCACTTTCTCAGCAGGGTAAAGCAGGGTTAGCGATTGGCGCTGCCGCCGCTGCCTCTGGTCTCGGCGGAATTATCGGAATCATCTTCCTGATTGCGATGGTACCCATTACCCGAGAAATTGTTTTGATGTTCGCACCAACAGAATTTCTGTTGCTAGCTGTGCTTGGGCTTGTAACCGTTTCTCTTTCGACCGGCAAAAAGTTTGTCAAGAGCCTGATTGTTGGATTATTTGGTTTGATCATCGCTTCTGTCGGGTATCACGAGGTCACGGGCGAAGAGCGATTTACATTCGGGATCGACTACCTCTGGGACGGATTTAAGCTAGTGCCCGTTATGATTGGTTTCTTCGCGGTCAGTGAGATGATTAACCTCTGGGCAAAGCGTGGCTCGGTAGCCGGGGCAGGCGAGATGGAGGCCATCAACTTTCGGCAGGTCTTGCAAGGCTGTCTCGAGCCGATCAAGCGATGGAAAGTATTGCTGAGAGGGAGCGCGATTGGCACGGGCGTCGGCGCTCTCCCGGGTGTTGGTGGTACAGTGGCCGCTTTTATGGCCTACACGATCGCCGTAACGACTGCGAAGCCCAGTGAACGTGACTCGTTTGGAAAAGGAAATATCGTTGGCGTCATCGCGCCCGAGTCTGCCAATAATGCAAAAGAGGGCGGGGCATTAGTACCTACCCTGGCGTTCGGTATACCTGGTAGTGCCGAAATGGCTGTGTTCTTGAGTGTCTTAATTCTGCACGGAATGGTTCCTGGTCCAACGATCATGACCGAGAGCCTCGATATCATATGGATCTTAATCGCAGCCGCGGCAGCGTCGGGTGTGATCGCCTCAATCATCACGATCTCAGCGGCGAGCTCAATCGCCAAGCTTACGTTCGTAGACTCCCGAACGCTTGTTCCGATCGTGTTGTCCTTCGCAATGATAGGGTCTTACTCGCTCGATAACGAGATATATGATGTGTTTACTACGTTAGCGTTTGGCTTCGTGGGTTTCATCTTTATGCGATTCGGATTTCCTCGGATCGCATTCCCTCTTGCGATTGTACTCGGGCCACTCATGGAGACCAGCTATTTTCAGACCTTACGGATCGGTGACGGCACCCTGAGCATATTGTTCGACAGGCCCCAATCGATCGTAATCATGCTCCTGATCGTTGGCTGTGTCGCATATTATCTGAAGGGATTTTTTGCTAAGCCAGATGACAAGGAAGCATCCGCATGAAAATAAAAATCGACCGACATAATATGCTACTGGTTATTCCTTTGACGGGGTTTGCGCTAGGTACCCTCTATGTTGGATCAAGCTACGGCCCTGTCTCTGCTTTTATACCCTTCTGGGCGTCCATCTTTATGTTACTGACTTGCCTGTTTGTTTTGGCAGGTCTCGACAAGCAAGCGGACAACGACGATGGTGGCGATACAAAGGCTAATCGACCAGGTATCCAGAGCGTTCTGAGTGCGGCTGTTTGGATCACAGCGTTTGTAGCCATAGCCTACTGTATCGGACTGATCCCTGCTGCGGTCGCCTATACGTTCTGCTCTATGTATTTGTTCGGCGGGAAAAAGCTGTCGATGGCGCTCGGAGTTAGCGTCGCGTTGGGTTTGATCTTGTTTGGTCTCTTTGAATATGTACTAGAAAAGGAGCTCTACAAGGGTATTTTTATCGAAGGTTTTGCTTAGCCAGAGACCCGATTCAATCTAATTTGTCTTACAGCGGCCTCGAAGCCGAGCTGATTAGGTGCTCCCTCTGATATCTTTTTCCATTATCGAGCAGAGACTGTCCGTGATCTCGGGGTCGATTCCGAACCAAAGCCTCCATGCGGGTCGTGATTGGTGTAGCAGCATCCCGAGTCCGCCAACCGTACGAAGCCCCTTCGACTTCGCATCTCTGATGAGCGGCGTGTCTAGCGGGACATAAATAATGTCTGCGACGATGGCCTCGGGTTGAGCCAATTCGAGCGACAGATCCAATGGAGCCTGTCCAGCCATACCTTGGTTAGTGGTATTTACGACTAGGTCGGTTTCAGCGACCAGTGAGTGCCGCTCTGCCCAGGGTCTCACTGAGATATTTTGATCTTTGAAGATATCCGCGATTTTTTCTGCCCGCTCCTGGAAACGGTTGGTGATCACGATTTCCTCAACACCTTCCTGGATAAGCGCGTAGACAATCGCTAAACCGCCACCACCGGCCCCAAGAATCAGTGCTGAAGTAGTTGTTGATTGCCAGTCTGGGAAGTTGGCGTTCAGGTTATCTCTGAATCCGACCCAGTCGTTGTTGACGCCGAAGAGTGAGTTATCTTGCTTGACGACGACGCAACTCACCGCTCCCATGAGTTTCCCTACCGGATCGAGTTCGTCGACCGTCGCGATCGCCTCTTGCTTCAGAGGCATCGTGAGATTGACACCCTTGAACCCGAGCTTCGGTAACGACTCGAGGGCCGGACCCAGGGTGTCGGGCTTGATCTCAATCGGGATATAGACACCACGCACCTGGTTCTCTTGCATGAGCGTGTTGTGCATCAATGGGCTCCTCGAGTGTGTGATGGGGTAACCCATCACGCCAGCCAAATTAATTTCGGTGTCGCGTGTCAGTTTGGTCATCACTAGCGCCTAGAGCTTGATTGGGGAAAGCTTGGATTTGAAGTGGTTCCAGGTGCGATCGAAGAGTGCCGGGTTCCATAGTTTCTCTCGACATTTCTCGATCTCCTCGGCGGTAAATGCGTACGGCGTGCCGATTTGCATCGCCATGTACTGCCGGTAGCTGTTCTCTTCCAAGTAATTAGCTAACACGAACGCGTCCTGGATCTTTTCACCGACCGTGACCGCACCGTGGGCCTTCATCAGCGCCGCGGGCCGATCGCCAAGCGTATCCGCGAGCCTTCCGGCCATCACTGGGTTGTTGATCGAGTTTGGTGAGTCTAAAAGAGGCAGCGGGTAGACCAAGGTCCCTTGCGCGTAGACCGGTTGGTAGTCGTGGCCGGTCATTGTGAGGAATGTCGACCACTTGGGATGTGCGTGGACGATCGCCTTCAGATCCGGACGGACCTTGTATATCCCTACGTGTAGGTGGAACTCGAGTGGTGGTTTACCGTTCCCTGAGATGACGTTCCCCTCAAAATCAATTTCACAGATGTCAGCGGTCGTGAGGCAACTCCTCTGACAGGAGCCAATATTGATGAGCAGCCGGTTATCGTCGAGCTTTATGCTCGCGTGTCCGTTGTAGTCAATGATGTCGGATGACTCGAGCATCCGGATACAGTCGACGAGGTCTTGCTTTAGCGCTTCCATAATTTGTTACCAGTTATTTTGTGATCTGATCTCGGTTCGCCATAGATTCCAGGCGCGCATCCCGGCGGTCTTGTTGATCTCGTCCGCCAATATACCCTCCTCCTGCTCCAAGGCGTCAATCCCGCCATTTTCAGCGATCGAGATCGCAGACAACTGAATCCGGGCGTTGACCTCGGTGTAAACTGCACGGAACACCGCGGTCTGTAGGGAATCACCGGTGGCTACAGAGCCGTGCGCCCTCATCAGAGCCACATGCTTGTCCTCCAGCGTCTCGGCAAGAGCCAAACCCTTCGCGCAGTCGCACACCAGCATGTCGGTCATCCCGAACGACTGACGGATGTCGAACACAGGGACGCCTTTGGCTAGGAACGCTGCGTTGTGAAACATCGCCTTCATCTGGTTCTTGATCAACCCAAACGGGATCACCGACGGTGAGTGCGAATGCACCACGGCATTGACGTCTGGACGCATTTTATAGATCTCGCCATGTATAAACCGCTCCAGGAACGAACCACGCCCGCGATCTTCGCAAGGGTCGTTGTCCAGCGTGTATTCAATGATATCGGCTGGCTTAACCAGCGCAGGCGCTAGAGACTTGGCCATCAGGTACCGGTCGGGTGCGGTCGGGTGTCTCATTGATACGTGACCGAACCCGTCCACGACTCCACGTGCCGCTAAGATTCGGGCCGCGGCGGCGAGGTCCGCGATTATGGCTGGATCGACCGCGCCGGCTGATGGGGGGTGTTTGTTTGCCATAGTACCGCCTCGTTAGATGATGACTTTAGTCGAGACACTCGGAGGGAAGATCTCCTCCGGTGTGAACTGTCGGTGGGCTATGCCCTGCTGGTATGAGTAGAGTGCCATCTGTTCCCAGGTCTTTCGGTTTTCCTCGACACCGTAGGGGAACGGGTCACCGTTCATGAAGTCCCGCATGTCTCTGGCGTAGGTCGCAAGCCAGGGTAGCGGGTACCGAGAGATCGCAGGATCGAGGAGCCGCGAGACACTTTGTTCCTTTGACTCGAGGAACGAGTTGTAGAGGTTGCGAGCGACCCACGGGTGCTCGTCATGGACAGAGCGTTTCATCGCCAAGATGTGCATGATCGGCCAGACACCCGTTTCTTTGTAGTACGTCTCTTCCATTTTGATGTAGTCGGGAAACAGTCTCACGATGTCTGGGTGATTTTCCAGGAAACACGTCGGAGGCCGAGCAATAATCGCGCAGTCAATCTCACCGTTGGCCAGTAGTTCGCTGAGAGACTTGTCCTTGATACGCTCGAGGCTAATCCCTTCAGGAAGATTGAGTTCGACCTTTTCCTCCCGACCCGGAGCATTCGCCCCGGCTTGAACCCAGTGGATATCTGTGAGGTCGATACCTTTGTCGTTTTGCATCCAGCCACGCATCCATACCGCCGCGGAGTGGGCCCATTCTGGCGAACCGACCCGCTTTCCCTTGAGATCCCCCACTGTTTTGATGCCGCTATTCTTGTTGACATAGAACGAACTGAACCGGAACAGCCGCGAGCAGATGATTGGTAGCCCGATGATGTCTGGATTTTCTCGAGTAATTTGGGTACTGAACTTTGCAAATGAAAGCTCAGAGATATCAAACTCCCGATCCGCTGTGAATCTGGCGAAGCATTCGTGGTGAGTGAAGATGAACCAATTTAAGTCGACCCCCTCTGGGTTCACGTTCCGGATCCGGACGTCCCGAAAATGGTCGTAGTCGTTGGTGGCGATCGATAGATTGAGCTGTGACAAGCGCTGTATACCTGATATGTAATTTTTCTATGTTTAAAGATAACTACGGGTAGGTCGGGAATCTAGTGTGGCAATTGTGTAATCCCAGATTAATTTTAGTGTGGCCTGCGACCCATGCGGCTTGACGAGAGAACTTACCAAGTCGCTCATAGTGATAATGATGTTCGCTTTCATTTTGCATATGGGACTACGATCTGAGAAGTATTGGTTTCCCGGGACTGTGTTTGGTACATCTACCTATAGCAATTGACCTATATGAGGAAACCGAGAAATGAGTCTTAAGGATAAAGTTGCTGTTGTTACCGGCGCAGGACGAAACATCGGGGAGGCGATTGCACACAGATTAGCCGACGACGGTGCGGCTATCGCTGTCGTGGACCTCGACCAGGGGCGGGCTGATAAGGTCGTTGCGGATTTAAGCAGAAAGGGTATATCGACAGCGGCATTTGTTTGCGACGTGTCGAGCCCNGAGCAGATCGAGACCACTGNAGGTGACNATCCATGCACACTTCGGGCGGATCAATATCTTGGTGAATAATGTGGCCATCTCNGATAACAAGAATATCTTGGATATCGATCTTGNNACCTGGCAACGCACTTTGGACATTACACTGACGGCGCCGTTTTATTTTGCGAAGTGTGTCGCACACAAGATGGTTGAAGATCAGACGGCCGGTAACATCGTGAATGTGTCTTCGACGACCGGGTACTTCGGACGGGGCAGAGCGATTGCGTACGCCGCAGCGAAGGGTGGNGTGGTGAATTTGACTAGGGCGATGGCGATTCAGTTATCCGACTACAACATCCGCGTAAACAGCGTCGTACCGAACAAGATCGGGTCACCGGTTGGGAAAGATGATTTTGATCCAAGCCGGCCGATCGTCAATCTCCGCAACCGGCCCGGTGTGCCGAATGACCTAGCCAATGCGGTGGCCTTCTTGGTCTCTGACCAGTCGGACTTCATTGTCGGAACAGACTTATTCGTGGATGGAGGATGTTCTGTGATTATGCCGGGTGGAAGTGGCTGATTTTCGTAACTGTTGAGATTAGGTATCAGTTCTAACCGAATTTCTATTATTAACTATCGGAGAAGATTGGGCGGCTGTGGCTTCGTCTGGCGCTGCAACGATTATTCAACGTTACCATCATTTGACGACTTGATCGGCTGGGTTGATTTCCACCGGGAGCCTTGAATTGAGTTACGGTAGAAGCTTTGTCGCCTTTAAATGGTGTTACCCCCACAACATCGTCCGTTACTAGTGATGCGTGGATAATTCATCTCAGGTGTACGTTAATCGCTTTAACCTGCGTGTAGGCAAGCATCTCATCTAGACACTCTTCCCGGCCAAGCCCGGAATCTTTATAGCCTCCGAAAGGTACGCCAGGATAATGATCGCTCGAGTTATTTACCCAGACATANCCAGCCTGTATTTCACGCGACATCCGGAGCGCTTGATTGATATCGTTAGACAGAATTCCAGCTGTAAGCCCATAGTCGACTGAGTTCGCGATTTCAAGCACCTGGTTGTCACTTTTCCAAGGGATCACTGATAGTATTGGGCCAAAAATTTCTTCGTTGGCGATTCGCATATTTGGATCGACGTCGCTGAATACGGTTGGACGGACGAAGTAACCGTCTGGGTGTGGGGATTGGTCAGGCAGGCCTCCGGTCGTCATTTTCGCACCTTCGGCTAATCCGATCGCCAGGTAGTCCCTCACTTTGTTGAAGTGTGGTCCGGTGGTTAGGCAACCCATTTCAGTCCGTTTATCAGACGGAATCCCCAGTTTGAGTTGACTGAATGCCTCGGTAACGCCTTCCACTACATCATCGTAGAGGCTCTCGTGAACCAACAGGCGGCTCGTAGATCCGCAAGACTGACCTGCGGTCCATGTCAGGTTCATACCCTTAACGGCGGTCGCGACTGCGAATTCCACATCGGCATCAGGGCAGACTATCAGTGGATTCTTGCCTCCCAACTCGAGCAGTACAGACTTTATTGTCTTGGAAGCATCAGCAAGGATCGCTTTCCCAGTCGTTGCGCTGCCTACTAGGCTAATATTTCGGACCTTTGGATGTTGAGACAGAGCACTCCCAGCCTCACGGCCACCGTTTACGATATTAAAAATTCCCGGAGGGAAGAGGTTGCCAGCGAGTTCGGCAATCCGTAGAGCGCTCAATGGCGTNTGCTCGGAAGGTTTTATNATTACCGCATTCCCGGCTATCAAGGGCGCGACGCTTTTGATGCAGGTGAACATCATCGGATGATTGAATGGAACAATCCTTGCTNTGACCCCAAGCGGCTCCCGGACTGAAAAGTTAATNCGGTCNCTTGAGCCCGGGAATGACGCGCCTTTGATTTCTGGTGCAAGACCAGNGAAAAGATCCATCACCGCTAAACTGATCTTGATATCGATCAGCATNCCNTTNTAGGGNTTACCGGTNTCAATAGCGTCGAGCAANGCTAGTTCGTCNCCNTGTTTTTCAATCTGACGAATAAATTTTNTAACGCAGGCAACTCGTTCTCTAATNTCAAGATTCCACCANNCNGGCTGGGCCTGTGATGCANGCTCAACGACCTGATCAACCATGGTAGAAGATGCTCCGCTGACCTCTAAGATCTCCTCTCCAGTAGCGGGATTCCGTGATTGAAGACGCGTATCGCCATCTCTAAATTCGCCGTTGAAGAAGATTCCTGTATGGTTTGGTAGACATGATTGTCCCGGCACTGTTATTCATCCTTTTCTATGCTGACTTGTTACTTAACACAGTTGGTTATTATTCCGGCAACGCGTTTCGAAAAATATCCCACGATTTGTGGATCACTCAGGTGGAAGTTACGTAAATAGCTACAGATCACTAATCGATAGGCAGCCAAGGGCTCTGCTGATTCCGCATTTCGTTTACGTCTAACGCCTGATTTCAGTAAATTTTTTTTGTTTGATGTGTCAAGGTGGTTAGATTGATCCCATATCTGGGTTTGGTTTGATCGGAATCTCAAATTGATTTGATTTAGACCACAAAAACCGTGTGTATAACTGAGATTCGAGCTCATTTCAGGGTTGCCATTGATTGTTGCTTCTGAGTAAGGTGTGGGGTCATAGCTTCCTTGGGATAATTATCATTAATAGGAGTGGATGCGTGATGAAAAAAATAAATATATGTCTGGCGTCTGTCGCGGCGGTAGCGCTCTCAACTTGGGTTCAAGCGGTGGAGTTAAACATGCTCTCCAGTTGGAATACCAACTATGCGGGTGCGAAATATACAGTGCCTAAGTTCGCGGAAATGGTTAAGGAGCGAGTTCCGGATCTGACGCTCGACGTGAAGGGCCCAGAAGCCGTTTCACCCTTTGAACAACTCGAGCCGGTTCAGGCTGGACTCTATCAGTTTGTATATACCCATGGCGGATACCACTACGGTACGACGGGTATCGGTATGGGCATGGACGGTGTGGATGGTGATCCTGACAAACGCCGTGCATCGGGGATCTGGGACTTTGTTGACAAGAGCTATAACGATATCGGGCTAAAACTAATTGCGATGCCTACGTCTGGTGATGGATATCACATGGTTCTCAAGAACCCGATCGGCTCTTCAGGGGGTCTAGACGGGGCTAAGGTGAGAGGGACGCCTGTTTATAAGGCTTTGATTGAGCACCTCGGTGGATCTTTAGTGGTATTGCCACCAGCAGAAATCTATTCTGCGCTTGACAAGGGCACAGTTGATGGGGCCGCTTGGCCAG
>PAFS01000006.1 GCA_002705325.1 Gammaproteobacteria bacterium
TTTGATCGTCTGTCATCGGTCTTCTTATCAAACACGAATCATGAAGAAGATCAGCCCTGTCACTTACAGCTAGCTGACACCGCTATTCCGATTCTGGTGAACCTTCCGACCTACGACGAACCGGCTCAACGCTACTGCCCTGCGGGAGTGTATGAAGTAATCACAGATGGTGACGAACCGCGCTTTCAGATTTATGCTCAGAACTGCGTTCACTGTAAGACCTGCGATATTAAGGATCCCTCACAGAATATTCGCTGGGTAACCCCTGAAGGCTTGGGTGGGCCGAACTACCCCAATATGTAACACCAAAGCTCCCTGCTTTAGCTGCAGAGTTAAAGCAGGGCGTATTTTTGACCACCACTCTCGACGCATCCATGGTCATCAGCCATGTCTACCAGGCGATACCACGCCGCACGCGTGAACAGTGCAGTGAGCTTATTCGGTAGTGATATGAACGCAGCGCCGGCAGCAGCTGGCTCTGGTGTCAGCCCCGTCTCGTCATTGAGGTAGAAAACACCACCTGAATTGAGGANAAGTCCAAGGCGACTTTGCCCTGTNGTNGTNTCNTCGACGCGCGTAGCGTCNACGACCATCAGTGGATGTAACGCCACCGCGACNTCCACCTTNTCTNCCGGGGTAACGAGGTAATANGCGCCATCGTCCTCACGTCGTAATAGTCCAGCAAACAGCGATACCAGCTCGACCCGCTTTATTTCAGATCCTTCATGAAACCAGCGNCCATCGCGATCGATGGCTATATCCACAAAGCCACAATTACTGGGATTCCATTGATCAAGCGGGTAAGGCTGACGACCGTTGACACTGCCAGAGAATATTGCCGGCGAATCTCCTACCGCCGAAACAGACCCAGCGTTGCGCACGAGTCGCGCAAATGCGTCGTCAGCCACAAACAGTCACTCTAGCGAATGACAACATCGCCTCTTCGTTTCAAATCAGCCATGAACTCCTGCCTTAGCAGTGATGCANTNACGTCTGATACTTCGCGNAGTAAAGCGTCCCTCTCGACNCCCACCATGGTGTCTTCGCGACCGGCTTGAGTCCTTGCAAGNTGAACAAGCGCATAACTTTCGTCATCGAGTCGAACGGCACTCACGGTTTCAGTGTCTGTAGANCGCTTACTGAATGCCGACTGCAGCACCGCTGAGGGTAGATTGACGTTTTGCCGCGTAGCAGCCAACTCAACCCGCCATTCGTACCCCTTAGCCGATGAAACNGANTCAAGNGTCTCNCCTGCCGAGAGCGATGCATTGACCTCATCAACCAAGGTCGTNATNGCACGATCCTTGGCCTCNGACGCGAGNTGTGCCTCGATACCGTCNCGAACCTCCNCTAAAGGTTTTATTCCCTCGGGCAGACGTTCCTTGACAGCCATGNCGACAAAGCGAGANCCCGATAACTCGATCACGTCACTATTGTTGCCGTCGATCAAAACATCCTCNGAGAACGCTGCGTTCCGAAGCGATGATTCCACAAAGAGGCCTTCGCCTTCATCGCGCGAAAATGGCTGAGAGATCGATACTGGCACACCGAGTTGCTCGGCAGCAGTCGCCAAACCGCTTGAGGTAAAGACGAGATCACGGAGTTGATCAACCGCGATCAGTAAATCTCGCTGTGTCTGTGCAGTCTGCAGACTTTCAGTGATTTCGGCACGTAGAAGCTCATCCGGAACCTGCTCAGCCGCAGACCGGCTTTTAACCAAGATGAAGTGAGTCCCGGCNTCCGTTGTCACGGGGGACGAAATACCACCCACTTCCAAAGANGCAATAGCATCTTCCATTGCATCGGGAAAAACCGAGCCGTCTGTGAAACCTAGGTCACCGCCGACGAAGGATGAACCAATGTCATCCGAGGCGTCAGCTGCAATTGCTGCAAAATCTTCCGCGCCGGCGAGTCGAGACCCGACCTCATCGATTCGTGCAGCATAGGCTTCGTCTGTCTCGTCACCATCCTGAATCAATAGGATGTGTGCCACCTCTGACTGCGCCTTGGTCTCATAGTCAGCAAGAGCGTCAGCGAGCTGTGCTTCCAACTCCGCNTCNTCCACAGGCAAAGCGTATTGAGCCGGNTTTAGCTCNATAAACTCNACACTAAGACGCTCGGGTTGGGCAAATAGCNCCNGATTAGTCTCATAGAATGCCGAAATAGTCGCGTCATCAACGTCAGAAGCGGCGGAGAGCGCCGNGTCTGGCACNACCAAGAAGCGNACGTCTCTGCGCTCGACTACGACGTCAATGGCTGCTCTCGCCTCTACAGGCGTTATGAAGTCCGCATCAGCAATGATCGACTCCAATTTGATAAGTTGGTCGGTATTACCCTGCTCTGCGCGATATTGATCTGCCGATAGACCATTGGAGCGCAACACATCACGGTAATAGTCAGCGGAGAAGCTACCGTCCACTTCNAATGTNGGGTTACCAATAATACTGCGGCGTACTGCCTCGGGAGACGCGGTGANACCAAGNGCNGTTGCGTAATCCTCAAGAAGCGCGCGATCGANCAGATTATTNAAGACTCCGGGCCTCAGAAGATCGTCATCAAGCAAGCTTGGATCTAATTGATCACCGTATATCTCGGATAACTGGCGGCGCTGCTGTTCAATCGCAAATTGGAGCTCGTTAAAAGAGATTTCGCGATCATTCACCTTAGCCGCGCCCGATTGAGCACCACCAAACGTCAATGACTCAGCGCCCGTTAGGACAAACGACAACACGATTAAACCAATAACCACCAATACCCATGGGCTCTTCACGCCCTCTCGCATGCTCTGAAGCATTAGATTTACCCTGTTATTACCTTGAAGAAATTAGTTGCCACAAAAAAAGGCGCACGAGGCGCCCTTCTCATTCTCAGCCCCAGCTGAGATTTTACACCATTACGAGTTGCACGCGTCCTTCAACGCCTTACCNGCTTTGAAGCCAGGTGTGTTTGACGCAGCAATCTTGATTGTCTCACCCGTGCGTGGGTTGCGACCGTCGCGTGCTGCACGTGGCTTCACAGAAAACGTTCCGAAACCTACAAGAGATACGTTGCCACCNTTAGAGAGCTCTGAAGTAATNGCTGCGACTGNTGCATCAAGTGCACGACCAGCAGCTGCCTTTGGGAGATCTGCTTCTGAAGCGATAGCATCAATTAGTTCATTTTTATTCACNATAAATCCTCGGTATATGCTTTAGNAAAATGCCTGAAACTTAGGATTAGCNTACCTTTGCGGACAATCAGGGTCAATCCAGAAATGTAAAAATTTCTTAATTTTTTCGCTCAAACNGACTTAAATCGTGTCAATGAGACGTAGCTCGCGCTTCNCCCTCTTCTTGCCCNTCTGAACCCGCCACTTTTGCCTCGTTTGTGCCGGCCAGATACTCATCGTCGCTCAATGGTTGAGGTGACGATTCAAGGGCGATTTCAAGTACTTCATCAATCCATTTCACAGGCTTGATATCGAGCTTATCCTTGATGGTGTCCGGCACCTCTGCGAGATCACGCTCATTCTCATGTGGAATGACGACCGTCTTGATGCCACCGCGGCGCGCAGCGAGCAGTTTCTCTTTAAGTCCACCAATGGCCAGAACCTCTCCTCGTAAGGTGATTTCTCCGGTCATGGCGACGTCAGCGCGCACCGGAATATTCGTGGCGACACTAACAAGCGCGGTACACATTCCAATGCCGGCGCTTGGGCCGTCCTTCGGTGTTGCACCTTCCGGCACGTGGATATGGAGGTCGTGCGTATCGTGATATTTGGCTGGAATACCCAGACCCTGCGAGCGCGAGCGAACGACTGTCATCGCAGCCTGAATCGATTCTTGCATGACATCGCCAAGACTACCTGTCCGAACGTGACGTCCCTTACCACTGACCGATGCCGCCTCAATCGTGAGGAGCTCACCACCTACCGACGTCCATGCGAGACCCGTGACCTCGCCAACCTGATTAGCCTCGTCAGCCACACCAAAGGTGAACTTGCGCACACCTAGCAGGTCCTCAAGGTTCTCAGACGTGACCTCGGTACCGGACTCCCAGTCCTCCAGCGCTAGCTTTTTAACGACTTTACGGCAGACCTTAGCAAGCTCCCGCTCCATCGCTCGAACACCGGCTTCGCGTGTGTAGTAACGGACAATATCGAGAATTGCTTCGTCCGCAACGCTAATCTCAGCGGGCTTTAACCCGTTTACCTTGACCTGCTTGGGCAGAAGATATTTACGCGCGATGCTGAGCTTCTCGTCCTCCGTGTACCCTGGGATTCGAATTACTTCCAAACGGTCCAACAATGGGCCGGGAATACTCATGGTGTTTGAGGTACAAACAAACATGACATCCGACAGGTCGTAATCNACCTCAAGGTANTGNTCGTTAAAGGCGTGATTTTGCTCCGGATCGAGNACCTCGAGCATTGCTGATGCAGGGTCCCCGCGATGATCCATGCCCATCTTGTCAATTTCATCCAATAAGAACAGCGGATTACGAACCCCGACCTTGACCATCTTTTGAATCAACTTACCCGGCATCGAGCCAATATAGGTACGCCGGTGTCCTCGAACCTCAGCCTCGTCACGCACACCACCGAGGGCCATACGAACAAACTTACGATTAGTCGACTTAGCGATAGACTCACCCAATGAAGTTTTACCTACCCCGGGAGGTCCAACGAGACAAAGTACTGGGCCTTTAAGCTTTCTGACCCGCTTTTGAACGGCCAGGTACTCAAGAATACGGTCTTTTACCTCTTCCAGTCCGTAATGATCCTGATCGAGGATGGTCTGAGCCCGCTTGATATCGTGCTTAACCTTGCTGCGCTTTGCCCAAGGAACACCAACCAACCACTCAATGTAGCCCCTCACCACCGAGGCTTCAGCCGACATGGGTGACATCATTTTGAGCTTACTCAGCTCGGAATTCGCCTTTTCGATGGCCTCATCCGACATCTTGGCTTCAGTAATACGATTCTGAAGCTCATCGATCTCATTAGGTGCGTCGTCCATTTCNCCCAGCTCTTTTTGAATGGCTTTCATCTGCTCATTCAAGTAGTACTCACGCTGGCTTTTTTCCATCTGTTTTTTAACGCGACCGCGTATTTTCTTCTCGACCTGGAACAGATCGATCTCTGAATCCATTAGAGACATCAAGTGCTCGAGTCGAGCCTTAACCGCAGACATCTCTAGAATGTTTTGCTTTTCCTGCAAATCCACCGACATATGCGCGGCTATCGTGTCGGCAAGCCGACCGGGCTCATCAATGCCGGAAAGCGATGTCAGTACTTCGNTGGGCACCTTCTTGCTGACATTCACGTATTTTTCGAAGTGATCTACCGTTTCGCGNATNGCCGCATCAGTATCGGCATCATCGAGATCCTCACACTCGATTTGCCNNACNGTAGCCATCGAAAAGGTTTCACCCGTATCGATAGCCTCAATAGCCGCGCGCTCACTNCCCTCTACCAGCACCTTNATNGTGCCATCAGGCAATTTGAGAAGTTGAAGAATCGTGGAGACGGTGCCTACCTGGTACAGGTCGTCCACATCGGGATTATCGTCAGGGGCGTGGCGTTGAGCGACCAGCAGTACTTGCTTATTACCNGCCATGGCGNGTTCNAGCGCTTCAATCGANCGCTCGCGGCCGACGAATAGCGGAAGCACCATGTGGGGATAAACCACTACGTCACGAAGTGGGAGTAACGGTANCTGAAGNGCGGATGTATCGCTCATAATCATCTCCANGTGTTCAGGGTAGAGATGGGGGCTTTTTCACCAATCTCAAGCCCCGAGACGCATCAATTTATGCGTCTTGAGCAGCAATCGTCTCGTCTTGTGTTTCGTAGACCAGCAAAGGTTCAGAGTCGCCGTTAATGACCGACTCGTCTACCACGATCTTGGCAACACCGGTCTGCGATGGGATGTTGTACATGGACTCAAGCAGGACATTCTCCAGAATAGACCGCAAACCCCGCGCGCCAGTCTTTCGTTCCATCGCCTTGGTAGCAACGGCACGTAATCCGTCTTCGCGGAAATCGATTTCTACGCCTTCCATGTCGAACATTTTACGGTACTGCTTGGTAAGCGCGTTCTTGGGCTCGGTCAGAATTTGCATTAGCGCAGCGATGTCCAACTCTTCCAACGTCGCAATCATTGGCAAACGTCCGACAAATTCAGGAATCAATCCATATTGAACTAGGTCTTCAGCCTCAAGGTCATGCAAGCTCTCGGCGAANTTCTTCTGCTCTGATTGACCCTTTACGTCTGCCGAAAAGCCAATACCGCCTTTCACTGAGCGGTTTTGAATCACTTTATCCAACCCGGCAAACGCGCCACCGCAGATNAAAAGAATGTTGCTGGTATCAACCTGCAGGAACTCCTGTTGCGGATGCTTTCTGCCACCTTGCGGCGGCACTGAGGCCACAGTTCCTTCGATCAACTTTAGAAGTGCTTGCTGGACCCCCTCGCCCGACACGTCACGCGTGATGGACGGGTTATCGGACTTCCGAGAAATCTTNTCGATCTCGTCGATGTATACGATGCCCATTTGAGCCTTCTCAACATCGTAATCGCACTTCTGCAACAACTTCTGAATGATATTTTCGACATCCTCACCTACATAACCCGCTTCAGTCAGTGTGGTCGCGTCAGCAATCGTGAAAGGAACGTCTAATAACCGCGCTAGCGTTTCAGCCAACAGGGTCTTACCAGAGCCGGTGGGGCCCACAAGGAGGATATTTGACTTGCCCAGCTCTACATCTGAGGCTTGCCCTTCGCCGGTTCGCAATCGCTTGTAGTGGTTATAGACAGCTACCGACAGCACGCGCTTGGCTCTAGACTGTCCTATCACGTACTCGTCCAGCTTTTCGTTGATTTCGCGAGGAACAGGTAGCTTCTCGGACGCCTCGGGCGCGGCGGCCTCCTGGATTTCTTCTCGGATGATGTCGTTGCACAGGTCAACGCATTCGTCACAGATAAAAACGGATGGTCCCGCAATTAACTTNCGGACTTCGTTCTGGCTTTTGCCGCAAAAAGAGCAGTAAAGCAGTTTTCCGTTTTCGTCGCTGGTGTTGTCACCCGTCATCGCGTCTAACCTTGTGTCTTGCCTATCTTCTTTAAACAAAGATGATAGGTTTCTACGCCCAATGCAAGGCGACAGATCTGGTTTCTAAGATCTCGAATCTTCAAAAAGGCTTTAGCGAGAGGTGATAACCTGGTCTACCAGGCCGTATTCGACACTCTGCTCCGCACTCATGAAGCGATCACGCTCGGTATCTCGCTCAATAACTTCCATCGGCTGACCCGTGTGCTCAGAAAGCATCCGATTTAGCCGCTCGCGTAAGAACAGGATCTCTTTGGCCTGAATCTCAATATCACTCGCCTGCCCCTGTGCTCCGCCGCTCGGTTGGTGAATCATAGTTCGCGCGTTTGGCAGGATCAGTCGCTTGCCTTTCGCACCTCCACTCAACAAAAAAGCACCCATTGATGCCGCTTGCCCAACACACATAGTGCTGACCTCGGGCTTGATAAATTGCATTGTGTCGTAAATCGACAATCCCGCCGTTACAGATCCACCTGGGCTGTTGATGTACAGGTGAATATCCTTGTCTGGGTTTTCGGACTCCAAGAAGAGTAACTGAGCGACGACGAGATTCGCCATCTGATCTTCAATCGGACCTACAATAAAGATGACGCGCTCTTTTAGCAGGCGAGAATAGATATCGAACGAGCGCTCACCACGTGACGTCTGCTCAATCACCATTGGCACTAGACCCAATGCTTTCTCGTTTCCCGTCTCGTAGCCGTAAGACATCCCTTCTCTCCTAATTAACTCGCAGCGCTTATTGCTGTGTCGCTGCGCGGGTCCGCTGCAGTGCGTCTTTGTAACCCGTTGCTTCTTCAGTGACTTTAGCCTGTTCAAGTAACTTTTCCACTACCGCATCTTCCAACACACGCGACTCAATGCCCATCAGTTGGTTGTTGTCTTCGTAGTACCAGTTGATGACTTCCTCTGGATCCTGATAGGTAGAGGCAATCTCCTCGATCAGCTCGCGCACTTTGTTTGGTTCAGCACGNACGCCCAAGTCTTGGACAAGCTCGCTCACTANCAANCCNAATCGAACACGCGTTTCAGCGCGCTCGCTGAACATCTCNTCAGGGAGAATACTCTTAAGATCCATATCTGGNCTTACACCACCGCCAAACTGCTGGAACATCTGGCCCCGCAGTGCATCGGTTTCCTGGGCAATCAGACTCTGCGGAATCTCAAGCTCTGGGTGCGCCTCTATGATGGCATCCATGACCTGCTGCTTAACGTGCGCGTCGATTGCACCCTTGAGCTCTCGCTCCATATTCTTATGAACTTCAGCTCGGAAAGCGTCGACATCACCACCCTCTACGCCATATGAGGCGAAAAGTTCGGCGTTGAGCTCAGCTAGCTCCATCGCTTTCACAGCCTTCACGGTCACTTTGAACTCGACTGCCGCCCCTTTGAGCTCCTTAGAGTGATAATCCTCAGGGAATGTCAGCTCAAGCGTGCGCTCATCGCCGACAGAAGCACCTACGAGCCCATCCTCAAACCCGGGAATCATTCGGCCCGAACCGAGCTCCAGCGCGGTATCTGTTCCAGTCCCGCCATCGAAGGCCTCACCGTCTTTAAACCCTTCGAAATCGATGGTTAGCGTGTCACCCTCTTCTGCAGCGCGATCGACATCGACCAGTTGTCCTTGCTGCTTCTGGAATACCTCGATNATGTCGTTNACGTCGCTCTCGCCGATGTCACANGTAAGCTTTGTGACCTCAAAGTCTTTGACTTCATTNAGGGAGACAGTGGGNTAGATTTCAAATGTCGCAACGTATTCAACNTCCTTCCCACTCTCGACACTCTTGGCTTCGATNCTTGGCTGGCCAGCGGGTCTCAGANTTTCANCNATCACGGCCTCTTGNAATGACTGATTAATGACGTCNCCNAGAACNTCCTGNCNCACTCCAGGACCAAACCGCTGCTTCATAACGCTCATGGGAACTTTGCCAGGACGGAAGCCAGGCAGGCGGACGTTTTTAGACGCTTCTGCTAACTTCTTATCAACGGCGGAATCCACTTCGTCCGCTGGCACACCTACTGTTAATTTACGCTCTAAACCCGATGTCGTTTCTACCGAGACACGCATCTTTGTCTCCTAACTTAAAACACTTAAAAGCCCCGTCGTGGGACAGCAATCCATGAAGGAATTTGGTGCGGAAGGAGAGACTCGAACTCTCACGTCGTAAGACACTGGAACCTAAATCCAGCGCGTC
>PAFS01000035.1 GCA_002705325.1 Gammaproteobacteria bacterium
CCAAAGCTCTTAAAGCCTGTTTGTCATGACTCGTTTGGACGCGTGATCCTGCGTAGTCGGAGAGCCTACGAACTTTGACTGAATGAATAGTCGTCTTGGGCAACTCGCCTGACTCTGTAAAGGGCAGTTGCGCGGGACTTTTTGCAAGCCGCAATCGAGGTCACGGGAACAAAGCCAATAATCTTTCAAATAATCCGATTTCCAAATACTTACCACGCATCACTTTGAGTCATAATCCACGCAACGGTGGCGATTGTTCTTGCTTAATGAATGCTAGAGCAAATGTGGTCATGGTCAGATGATGTTTTCGAGGGAGAATACGAATGAAGACAAACGTAGGTGGTGCTGATAAGTGGGCTCGAATTTTATTCGGCTCATTTCTAATCGGGCTAGTGATGGTCGGTGCAGTCGGCAGTTGGGGTTTGATCGGAATTATTCCATTGGCGACTGGTCTTTTTGAGCGTTGTGGGCTGTATTCTTTGATCGGCTTTTCGACTTGTCGGCTTGAGAAGTAATGCCTGACTCTCGGATTGCGCTGACCCAACGAGAGACTTGAGCGTGTCACGGCACGTCACCATCCTGTCTCCGACAGCTATTCTTGGCTACGGGTTTCCTGAGTCATCGTTTCGAGCGGGCTTGGCTCGTCATCCAGGTGTGATTGCTGTGGATGCAGGATCGACAGACCCTGGGCCCTATTATCTGGGGTCAGGCGAATCATTTACGAATCGCGATGCAGTCAAGCGCGATCTGTTGCTGATGATCGAAGCTGGTCTCGATCGTGACATCCCTGTACTCATCGGAACTGCCGGTGGCGCGGGTGCAGAGCCTCATCTTGCGTGGTGCTTGGAGATCGTCGACGAGGTGCTTTGTGATCTGGGACGCCGTGCTCGAGTCGCGGATATTGGTTCGGATCAGAATCGTGATGCCCTGACATCAGCACTGCATTCAGGTCGTATCTCAGAGCTCGGTCCGGTACCTGCGTTGACGCAAGATGCGATTGAGAAATCCTCCCATATTGTTGCTCAAATGGGTGTTGANCCCATCATTGAGGCGCTTGNNCAAGGTGCGCAGATCNTCGTCACAGGCCGCTGTTANGATCCNGCNGTTTTCGCNGCCGTTCCNATTCGAGCNGGTTTCTCTNAGGCCTTATCTTTGCATCTTGGAAAAATTCTCGAATGCGCCGCGATTGCTGCAACGCCAGGGAGTGGATCCGACTGCATGATCGGTGTGATCGATGAGTCTGGTTTCANACTTGAGGCGCTGAGTCCCGAGCGAAAATGNACAGTCACNTCAGTGGCGGCGCATACGCTGTATGAAAAGACTGATCCTCGATTTCTGNCAGGTCCCGGTGGCGTATTGGATCTCTCCNCTTGTCACTTCGAGCAAATNGATGAGCGACGAGTNCGCGTGACAGGCACTCAGTTACAGAAGGGTGCAGACTATACAATCAAGCTCGAAGGTGCCCAGCCCGTGGGGTTTAGAACAATTTCGATTGCTGGGATTCGCGCGCCTGATTTGATTCAACAGTTGGAGGTCGTTTTGGAGGCCGTTCGCGATCGCGTGTTTGCGAACTTTGAGTCAATTGATCCGAGTGAGGCTCAGTTACTGTTCCGGGTGTATGGACAAAATGGCGTCATGGGTGATTTGGAGCCTTGTATCGATCAGCGTCCGCATGAAGTTGGTTTGGTGATTGAGGTGGTAGCAAAAACCCAATCGCTGGCTGATACCGTGTGTTCCTTTGCCCGTTCCACGTTGCTTCACTTTGGCTATCCGGGGCGACAGTCGACTGCGGGGAATCTCGCTTTCCCATATTCGCCATCTGATATCTCGCACGGTGTGGTTTATGAATTCAGCGTTTATCACCTTATGATCGTTGATGATCCAGTGAGTCCTTTTCCGGTGCGGATTCAGAATCNGGGGACGGTATGATGAAATTATCGGATCTGGCAACAGTGATTCGGTCAAAGAATGCAGGCCCATTTGAACTCACTTTTGATGTGTTGTTTGCCAATCACGATGATTTCGAGCGTGTTGTTCGTTCAAAAGTGTTGTCGGCGGAAGCATTTGCAGACTTATTTTGCATTTCAGTCAGCGATGTGATCGCTGTGGTTGAGTTTGAACCCGCGCTTGCAATCAAAGTGACCATCAAGCGGACGCGTTCGTCTGGTGCATTTGGCGAGACTGATGTCTATGGGGCCCAACAGCATGTACCGCTGTTGAGCCTTGAGATTCCAGACTAGCTGTAGAGCTCTTCCATCGCTTTCCGGGTAGAAACGGCTTGAGTCGTCTTGTCAATATCGACATCCGCCCATGTAATGGGTTGGTCTTTATTGATTTTGTTCTTGAGTTTTACGCGGTGCGCAAGACCGATCGGTAACCCGCCAACAGCCAGTGATTTGCTTGCAGGCATCAGCTTGCCATANACGGTAAATCCACCCTCGCCATCGAGCATTTCACCGGCCTCTAGATCGCGTTTGGCCGTTGCCACGACGTCGCTGTTGAAGTCCAACGTCGACCCGGTTGGTTTATTCAAAAGCGCAGCCGAGAGGATCGACATGTTGAGTTCGAGACCGATTAAGTGGAAGGGTTTGTACATCGCAGAATAGCGACCGGTTGAGTCGGTATTCATCCCATACTGCTTAAAGCAGGCTGAAGCATAATCGTTNGGTGCTTCGATGACGACATAAACGCCCCAGCGGAGGTCCCTGTAGACCGGTCGGCCATCACGCTCAACCGAGGTCACGACCTCGACCATGCCACTGTCATCGAGTTGTCCACCGACGGAGCGGGGGCGGAGGATGTGTGCCAGATCATCCATCCCTGCAGGCGGGAATAACAAGCCGTCATAGGGTGCCTTGAGACCTGTGCCGTTTGAGATTGCAGCCATCTCCAATGCGGACTTGGTTCCATCGAGGAAGCTGTTGAACATTTGGCTGTTCATCCCCGCTTGTGCTGCNTGCCCGGGGGTTAAGCCATAGTGATCCCAAATAGTGTCGGGAGTAGAGTAGTGGTACTCCGGCAGATACTTGGTGCCTTTGCCGGCTGCAACAACATTGAACCCTGTCGCACGCGCCCACTCAACGAGCTCGATGGTGAGAGCAGGTTGATCGCCATAAGCCATCGAGTACACGATNCCTGCCTCCCGGGCCTCTTTGGCAAGAATCCCACCGGCAAGGACATCGGCCTCGACGTTGACCATCACGATGATGGNGATNNNGNNCGCGATCGCCATCTTTGCGTGCGCGATGCCAGCAAGTGGATTGCCGGTGGATTCAACCAACACATCAATCCCGCCTGCGTCGATCATGGTCTGGGTGCTATCGAAAAACGCTGTCTTCTTGATGAGGTCATCGCTCCAGCCGACATTCCGGCATGCTTGTTTCGCGCGATCTGGATCCAGATCAGCGATGGCTTTGACTTCAAGTCCAGCCGTAGTTGGAACCTGGCTCAGGAACATGGATCCAAATTTTCCGGCTCCGATCAATCCGACTTGGATGGGCCTTTCGGCGCGCTTAACGAGGTCGTCGTAGATGTACATTAATGGACCTATCCTTAGGCGGGTTCTTGCAGAAGCTCTTGGAGACAGTCGTCTTCCAGAGCCTCGATCGGGGTAAAGTCACGGTGTGCGATCCACTCTTCGCGGTTGAACGCGCGGATGTGATTACTAGTTTCGCAGAGCGAGAGATACACGATGGTCCGACCGAACGGTGAGATATTGGGTGGGCTCGCGTGCACCAGCAGCGACGAGAACAAGAGAACACTGCCAGCGGACCCGGTTGGTGCGACGCAACCACCCTGTTCCGCGAGCTCTGTTACGGTCTCCCGATCAAGCGTCCACAAGGGATAGCTCGTTGTTTCGAGGTCATGCCCTGCTTTGACAACACCCTGCTTGTGGCTTCCGGGTATGAATAGCAGGGGACCGTTGGCAGCCGTCACATCGTCGAGGAAAACACTGATATTCATTGCCCTGGGCTCTGGCATCTCATCATCACGTTTCCAGGTGCCATAGTCTTGGTGCCACTGCCACACAGCGCCATCGAACGGTGCCTTTGCGTTGACTTTGTATTGGTGCATGTACACCTTGCCATCGAGAAGTTGCTCAACTGGGTCTATCAGGCGTGGATGCGATCCGAGACGTCGGAATCCTTCGTTGTAGGTGTGTGCTGCGAAGGCTGTCCGTGCGACACCACTGGTTTCTCTCCACACTTCTTTTCGATCCATCTGATAAATGGCTTCCGCCTCGCCTTTAAGAAATGCAGCCTCNTCAGGCGAAAATAGATTGGGCAAAAATAGGTAACCCTCGCGATCGAATTGTTCGAGTTGTTGTTCCCTTAGTTTCATGGATATCTCCTCGCTTCGTTGTTATGAGTCGGTCAAACGTTGATAAGTCATTTGCCCTGCTGAGCTTGCATGGTTGGTGGCCCGTTCGCGAGCACGTTCTGGATCTTCAGCGATAATCGCATCGGCGATTGCTCGATGATCGTCCCAGATTCCAGTCCGTATGGTTTGATTCTCGAGAACTTGATGCATCGATCGAACCATATGACTCCACGATTGGTCTGCGAGTCGTGTGATTTCGGGGTTACCCGATCGCTCATAGAGGGCGCGGTGGAAAGCGATGTCTGCAAAAGCCAGTGACTGGGTCGAACCGTTGTGGGTTGCTGTTTCCCCTTGCTCGATGAGCGTATGTAGGAGCTCTTTAAGCTCATTATCGACACGCGTGGCACATAAATAGGCCGCCAGGCCGTCAATTGCNCCTCGAACCTGATAGAGATCGCGGAGCTGTTCGGGCACGATTGGCGCGACCATTTTGCCTTTACGGCCGTAATCAGAGATCAATCCCTCGCGTTCGAGCAACACCAGCGCATGACTGATGGGTTGCCGGCTGACACCCAGTTGTTCAGCGAGCTCTTCCTGTCGAAGCGGCGACTCTGGATTGAGAGCACCAGAGAGGATTTGTTTGCGGATGGAGTCGTAAACTTGATCCACAAGATCTGTTTTGGTTATNTGCATAAACTTATTGAGTTCTGAATTCAGAATTCAGTAAATCAAAGGTGAGTTGAATAGTCAAATAAAAAGCAGCGCCCGCTTGTGGCAGACGCGGCTCCTCAATCTTCTGTAGAGCCTATTGGTTCCAGGGAGCCGATTGAGAAACAGGCATTTGAATCCCGAACGCTTNAATCGCTTNCTGTCGCGACTCGTTGTGGGAGCGCACCNGTATCAATTAATGAAGTGACNGCGNTCANTGCGATATGTGCCGCACTGACCTCGAAGAAATCNCGCAANGCNTGACGACTGGCGGAACGTCCGAANCCATCNGTTCCNAGAATNTGNAACGGNGCGCTAAGATAGGGGCTTATCTGCGAGGGTACCGACCGCACATAATCAGTCGCGCATACAATTGGATCGTTACCGGTCAGATGCTTCGTGATGTGGGATTCCTCTGCATCGCCAGTCAGTCGGCGCGCTCGTTCCATCATTTGCGCGTCGCGAGCGAGCTCACTAAATGAAGTGACTGAATAAATCTCACAGCGGACTTTAAAGTGCTCAGTTAACAGACGTGCCGCTTCAATAACCTGCTTGAGAATGGTTCCTGACCCGAGTAGACGTACGCTAGGCGATGTGACGTCACCGAGTGAGTCATAAAGATACATACCGCGAATAATGTCGTCTTCGATTCCATGGGGAAGTGATGGATGCGAGTAGTTCTCGTTCATTAACGTGAGGTAAAACAACTCATCATGTTGCTCGTCGTACATGCGTTGAATTCCATACTCCACAATGACCGCAAGTTCGTGAGCAAAGCAGGGGTCATAGGCTCTGCAATTGGGAATAGTTGCGGCGATCAAATGGCTAGAGCCATCTTGATGCTGAAGTCCTTCGCCGGAGAGGGTGGTTCGCCCGGCTGTTGCGCCGAACAAAAATCCGCGCGCTCGTTGATCTGCCGCGGCCCAGATGAGGTCCCCAACTCGTTGAAAGCCGAACATCGAGTAAAAGATATAGATTGGCAGCAGTTCAATGTTGTGAGCGGAATATGCAGTTGCTGCGGCCGTCCATGAACTAATAGCTCCAGCTTCGGAAATTCCTTCTTCAAGCAGTTGCCCATCCTTTGCTTCTTTGTATGACACGACAGAGCCCGCGTCTTCGGGTTCGTAGGTTTGGCCATGGGGCGAATAAATCCCTATTTGATGGAAGAGGGTTTGCATGCCAAAAGTACGGGCTTCATCGGCCACAATTGGGACGAGACGTTTCCCAAACTGTTTATCACGTAAAAGACCGCCGATGATCCGCACTAATGCCATGGTAGTTGACATCTCTTTACCGTTTGCCTCGATTGCAGACTTTGCATAGGCAGTCATCGGCGGTCGAATCGGTAGTTGATTCACAGTGGTTGAAAACCGNTTTGGTAAGAAACCGCCCAAATNATGACGACGTTCTAGTAAGNATTGTATTNNNGCAGAGTCNTNTGATNGTTTGACGAATTCAAGTCGTCGCACCTGGTCGTCATTGAGTGGTAAATCAAAGCGATCNCGAAATTCGAGCAGNCTNTNAANATCNAGCTTTTTTGCTTGATGAGCGGTCATTTTTGATTCGCCNGCTCCGCNCATCCCAAACCCTTTTTTGGTTTTGGCAAGTATCACNGTGGGTTGTCCCTGATGCGNTTTGGCAGCAGCAAATGCGGCGTAAAGCTTCTTGAAATCGTGCCCTCCGCGTTTCAGGGCATTGATTTCGGCGTCGGTCATGTGTTTCGCCAGGGCCGCTGTTTTAGAGTCTCGCTCGAAGAACTTATGTCGATTATAATCGCCATCTTTGGATCCGAGATTCTGATATTCTCCATCAGGCGTTTCTGAGAATCGTTTCAACAAGACGTGGTCATGATCGAGGGCGAATAACGTATCCCATTCTGACCCCCACAGAACTTTGATGACATTCCAGCCNGCCCCGATAAATAAGGACTCAAGTTCTTGGATGATTTGCCCGTTGCCGCGAACTGGGCCGTCGAGTCGTTGCAGATTACAGTTGACNATAAATGTCAGATTATCGAGGTTTTCTCTGGCTGCCAGGGTTAACGCTGCAAGGGACTCTGGCTCATCCATTTCACCATCACCAAAAACTCCCCACACATGTCTCTCTTGGCCNTCAGCCAACTGTCGNTGTTCNAGGTAGCGCATGAAGCGCGCTTGATAGATCGCGGAGATTGGGCCTATCCCCATCGAGCCGGTTGGCACNTGCCAGAAATCTTTCATCAGCCAAGGGTGNGGGTATGANCANAGTCCNTNCCNTGGCACNTCTTGTCNGTAATGATCGAGATCGTNCTCNGTCAGACGNCCNTCCAAAAANGCACGGGCGTAGACTCCAGGCGCCGAGTGAGGNTGAAAGTAGACTAAGTCGCCGTCAAAGGTGTCGGTACGTGCACGAAAAAAATGGTTGAATCCGAGTTCAAAGATCTCCGCGCAAGACGCATAGGACGCAATATGTCCACCCAGCTCGCCATAGGTCTGATTGGCACGTACGACCATTGCAAGGGCGTTCCAACGCATGATTGAGGTTAATTGTTCCTCGAGCTCAAGATTCCCGGGATACGCTGGCTGATCCTCGAGAGCGATGGTATTTTGGTAGGCAGAGTACGGGGCTTTGGGGTGATTAATTCCGAGTACTCGAGCTTCATCGTCTAGCGTCTCAAGAAGTAGTTGCGCCGATTGCCTACCTTCTTCTCGGACGAGGGATCGGAGTGCATCGATCCACTCTTGACGCATGTCGTCATCAATCTGATCGGAGATCCAGTGCTCTATGGATTGATTCATTACTCAACTCCTTCTGTCATTAGCTGGAGGATAAAATTTTCATTGGGTTTTTTTCAGCGAATCGATGGTATTTTTACTCATTAATTAGTGATTTAAACTAATATTATTTAATAAATGGAGTTAAATACTGTGCTCGATGGGATTGATAAGAATATTTTGAAGTGTCTCCAACGGGATGGTCGACTTTCGCAGTTGGAATTGGCTGATGAGGTGGGTTTGTCGCCAACGCCATGCGCTCGTCGAGTGAAAAAGCTTGAAGCTGATGGGTATATTCGTGGTTACACCGCGCTGATCTCTGAAGAGAAGTTGGGTTTTGGATTCAGTATCTTCGTCTCGGTCCGCCTTGATAAGCAGATTGATGATCGACTGGTCACTTTCGAGGAGGCGGTTGCGCGCTATCAGGAGGTGGTCGACTGCTGGTTGATGACCGGCGGTTTTGATTATCTGCTACGAATTGCTGTCAGCGATTTACACGAGTTTGAGCGTTTTCTTACCCGCAAACTCACAAAGATTGAGGGGGTCGCGTCAATCGAGTCATCAATTCCCTTGCGGCGAGTGAAGGAGAGTGTGGCGCGGTTGGTGTAAAATCTAACTGCAGTGGTAATAATGTAGGGATGCATCTGAAATGGAAGGGATTGCTAGGGCATTTTCCACAATGTTGTTGGGAACGAAGATTCAATGGGATCACTCGGTTATGACTCAAGTTGGTACGCAGTCGTCTGCGCTCATAAACCTCATGATGCGCTCGAGGATACTTACTGCGCGGAGCCATTTGGTTCTGCATGGGAGACGGCTGATAGCTTCATCCTTCGGTTGGGCCATGAGATTAAGACCCAAAGCTAACGATGGCGCGCATTTTTTCCTGGTCCGAAACCGGTTGCTTGGGAAAATGTTCTGGTCTGCTCAATAGAACGATTATTCACCTACGAACAAACTAACACATCATTTGGCGATGACTTTGATTTGATCATNGGTATTAAACGAGATCTTGGTATNCCAANNTAATNTTATCNNATCGTCGCAAATTTTNNTGATTNNCAATTGAAACCTCAGTNAATTATCCCCAATATNCTCGCTCTGTTTCGATAAGACAGNTAACAANNAATTTTGGAGATTGATTATGACTGAAAAGAAAACCTCGGTTTCTCGCCGTTCGTTTTTAAAAGGATCGCTGGCTGCGGGTGCAGCGTTAAGTGCACCAGCTTTGTGGATCCAAGGCGCCTACGCTGGTGGCCACGGCTTCCGTAACGATCCAACAAATAAAGCAACTGTTACGCTTGGCTTTAATGTTCCTCAAACAGGCCCATACGCCGACGAGGGCGCGGACGAGCTACGNGCATTCAAGCTCGCTGTGAAGCACCTCAATGGCGAAGGTGATGGCGGCATGATGCAGACAATGAANCCAATGAACCTGAAAGGTAACGGTATCCTCNNCAAGAAAGTCGACTTCGTTACNGGTGACACTCAGACTAAGTCAGACGCTGCNNGAGCTTCAGCCAAGCGGATGATCGAGAAAGATGGCGTAATCATGTTCTCAGGTGGTTCTTCATCNGGTGTTGCCATNGCTGTTCAGGCGCTTGCTCAAGAAATGGGCACGATTTTCATGGCGGGTCTAACCCANTCAAACGATACGACCGGTAAGGATCGCCGTCGTTATGGTTTCCGTCACTTCTTCAACGCGCACATGTCAGGTGCTGCACTCGCGCCAGTACTTCAAGCAGAGTATGGTAGCGATCGTCAGGTGTATCACTTGACCGCGGACTACACGTGGGGATGGTCACAAGAGAAGTCGATTCAAGACGCGACTGCGGCGCAAGCGAAGTGGGGAACAGTGAATGCTGTCCGTACGCCACTTGGTGCGGGTGACTTCTCTCAGTACATCACACCTGTCCTAAACTCTGGTGCCGACGTACTTGTTCTGAACCACTACGGTAAGGACATGGTGAACTCGTTGACTCAAGCAATCCAGTTTGGTCTTCTTGACAAGCAGGTGAATGGTAAGGACTTCCAGATCGTTGTACCGCTGTTCTCTCGTTTGATGGCACAGGGTGCTGGCGAGAACATCAAGGGAATTATTGGTTCGACNGGTTGGAACTGGAGTTTGCAGGATGCAGGTTCTCAGGCGTTCACTAAGTCATTCGGACAAGAGTATGGTTTCCCACCATCACAGGCTGCGCACACATGCTATTGCCAAACGCTTCTCTATGCGGATGCAGTAGAGCGCGCGGGTACATTTGATCCGGTTCAGGTCATCAAGGCTCTTGAGGATCATGAGTTTGACGGAATGGGTAACGGACCCTCNTTGTACCGTGGTGCTGATCACCAAGTGTTCAAGAACGTGCTTGTTGTACGTGGTAATCAGAACCCATCAAGTCAGTTTGACCTGTTGTCGGTCGTTGACATTGTCGATCGTGACAAAGTTACCTATTCACCTGATCTGTATGCAGGTGATTTGGGACCATACAAGGTTTAATTNCCATCGACTAAAGACGGGGAAGGNATTACTCTTCCCCGTTTTNTTNTGAATTACTTGAGAGAATTGAAGTGGACGCTATTCTTCTACAGATATTGAATGGTCTGGACAAAGGCGGTGCTTACGCACTAATTGCACTGGGCCTGACACTAATTTTCGGAACACTCGGAGTCGTGAATTTTGCCCACGGCGCTCTATTCATGCTCGGTGCATTCTGTGCAGTGACAGTTAACAAGCTGATTACACTATCGGCGAAAGTGCGCGATGAATCAGTAACGTTTTTCGAAGCCTACAAAGATGTTCCTTATCTCGAAATGTGGCTGGGTGATACCGGCACTTTNATTATTGATTGGTCTATTCCTATCTCATTGTTAGTGGCTGTTCCAGTCATGCTTGGGATCGGTCTCGCGATAGAGCGCGGACTGATTCGGCATTTTTACAAGCGTCCGCATGCTGATCAAATTCTCGTAACCTTTGGTCTTGCTATTGTTTTACAGGAAATTATCAAAGCAATGTATGGTGCCAATCCGATTCCGCAAACCGCCCCCGAATTGTTTTCTGGAACTGTGAACCTCGGCGCATTGATTGGGATGGATCTGACTTATCCAACGTGGAGATTGGTGTATTTCATATTCTCGATGGGTATCATCGCAGCCGTTTTTTCGTTCTTGCAGTTTACGACGTTTGGAATGGTCGTACGTGCCGGAATGGCAGATCGGGAAACTGTACAATTACTCGGTATCAATATTACCAAACGGTTTAGCACGGTCTTTGGTATTGCCGCAGTCGTGTCCGGGCTAGCGGGTCTGATGTATACCCCAATACTTCCGCCCGATTACCACATGGGAATGGATTTTCTTGTCTTATCATTTGTTGTCGTTGTTGTTGGTGGTATGGGGTCGTTACCCGGCGCAGTCGCTGCAGGATTCTTGCTTGGTATTTTGCAGTCGTTAGCTTCGATGACCGAAGTGAAGTCAATTTTCCCTGGCATTGACCAGATCATTATTTATCTGATTGCAATGATTGTTTTGTTAGTTCGTCCACGTGGTTTGATGGGACGGAAAGGAGTAATGGAGGATTAAATTATGGCGAAATCAACAATTACTCCACGCTCGGACTTAACTCTCTTTTTAGCGTTCACAGCAGTCGTGTTGGCGATGCCGATCTGGCTACAGCCGTTCGGGGCAGCTTATCCAGACTTGATGCAAAAGTTTGCAATCTTCGGCCTTTTTGCAATCGGGTTTAATATTTTGTTTGGGCAAACCGGCTATCTGTCGTTTGGGCACGCGGCCTTTATTGGTGTTGGCTCATATGCGACGGTTTGGGTCTTCAAGCTCATGACGATGAACGTCATCCCAGCAATCATTTTTGGGACACTGGTCGCGGGTATTTTCTCGTTAGTCATCGGCTTCATTTGTCTACGCAGAACTGGGATCTATTTTTCGATTTTGACGTTGGCCCTAGCGCAGATGTCTTACAACCTCGCATATTCGGTTTTGACACCAATCACAAATGGTGAAACGGGGTTACAGCTGATAACAGCTGACCCTCGGATTCTTGATGGTGCAGCGGAAGCTGGTGCAGGTATTCCTCCGACAAATGTCTTCGGTATCGAAATGGGCGCTTGGGATGGACTTTTCGGCTTTTATTTCTGTGCGTTTTTCTTAATTGTTGGATTCTACATCTCTATCCGGATCACTCGCTCGTCGTTTGGCTCGATGCTTCGCGGTATCAAAACGAATCAAACTCGGATGATGTATACCGGATTGAATACAAGGCCTTATAAGTTGGCAGCTTTTGTTATCTCAGGCATGTATGCCGGTCTAGCCGGTTGTTTGATGGCGGCGGTTGACCCCCTAGCTGGTGCTGAACGGATGCAATGGACCGCTTCGGGTGAAGTTGTTTTGATGACAATTCTCGGCGGCATTGGCACGTTGGTTGGACCAGTCATAGGTGCTGCGGTCATTAAGTACGCAGAAAATATTTTCTCTGCGATTGATAAGTCGGTTCTGGTGGACCTCTTTTCGTTTTTACCCGATACGCTCGGAACCTTCATTGCGAGCGTGGTCTCGTTGTTTGTTGGTAAGGGCTGGCACCTAACGCTTGGTCTGTTGTTCATGCTGGTGGTGATTTTCCTACCAGGTGGGATCATGGAAGGGGTCGAGCGAATCAAGCGTCGGTTCTTCGATAAAACCCGAACAGATGGCGCAGATTAAGGGAGAGTTTTATGTCAAATATTCTTGAAATTTCGGGCGTTAACCTTTCCTTTGGCGGACTCAAAGCGTTGGATGATGTGAACCTGACCGTTAAAGAGGGAACGGTTCACGCAATCATCGGACCGAACGGTGCCGGTAAGTCAACGCTGCTGAACAATATTATCGGAAAACTGAGTCCAGATACGGGCTCAATCATGTTTAACGGCCAGAGCATGCTTGGTGTGCAGCCACACCAAATTAATCAGTTGGGGATCTCGCGAGTGTTCCAAACACCAGAGATTTACACCGACCTGACCCTTCTCGAAAATATGATGATTCCGTTGCTCGCTCACCGTGATGGGGCGTTTAAGCTCAATCTATGGTCACGGGGCGATCAGCAGGCTGATATTTTAGACAAAGCGCATCATTTCTTAGATGACGTCAATCTTTGGGAGAAGCGAGATGTGATAGCGGGCTCCCTATCTCGTGGTGACAAACGCCGGCTCGAACTTGCGATGTGTCTGTCGCAGGAGCCTAAATTATTGCTTCTCGACGAGCCAACAGCTGGAATGGCAAGGGCTGATACCAACAATACAATTGATCTCTTAAAGACGATCGCAGGGCGTGGTCTCACCATGGCCATTATCGAGCACGATATGCACGTTGTGTTTTCGCTTGCCGAGCGGATCAGTGTCCTTGCGCAAGGGCATGTCATTGTTGAGGGTTTGCCGGAGGAGATTAAAGGTGACCCACGTGTTCAAGAAGCGTATCTAGGAGGTGCAGAAGTATGACGGAACAACAGACATATGACGGCCCGACTGAATTTGTGCAGACAACAAACCTTGGAACACCGACAGCATTTTGCTCGGTGAGTGATATCCATGCGTATTATGCTGAATCCTATATCGTCCAGGGTGTCAGCTTTAACATTCACGAAGGTGAAATCCTGGCACTGCTTGGACGAAATGGGGCGGGTAAGACCTCAACGCTCCGAGCCATCGCACGATGCGATGACCCTGAGGTAAGGCGTGGTGAAATCTGGCTGGATCATGAGGCTTTGCATACGATGAAAGCGTATGAAGCGTCGCAACGNGGTGTTTCGCTGGTTCCAGAAGATCGTCGGATCATCCCAGGACTCTCTGTCGAAGAGAACCTCATTTTGGCNCAGATTGAAGAGCCAATTGGCTGGGGGATCGATCGTATTTACGATCTGTTTCCTCGCCTCAAAGAACGTCGNAANCAAGAGGGTGTGACTTTGTCNGGTGGTGAGCAGCAGATGCTTTCTGTTGGNCGNGCGCTTGCTCGCGATGTGAAGTTGTTGTTACTTGATGAGCCGTACGAGGGGCTTGCTCCTGTGATCGTNCAAGAGATCGAACGTACCTTGCGGGATATTAAGTCTCTTGGTATCACGACAATTATCGTCGAGCAGAATGCTGTTGCTGCTCTGAAGCTCGCGGACCGATCTGTGATNATGGATACCGGTTCAGTGGTCTTTGACGGCTCAGCGGAAGAAGTGCTCGAGAANGAGCAGTTGCGTCACGATTACCTCGCGATTTAATNATTANGCCGACGTCCTGTCGGCGTAATTATTTNCAGAGCGAACAACCGACCCATACCTAGCNGGTAGCTAGCTANCCTGAGTTACGGTTATGGTGCCCGTTTAATTGANGAGCANGGATGCTTGATGCGTTTGCCCATCATTCTCATTGTGATCGCCCAGTTTTTGGGCTGTACGCTTTGGTTCAGTGTGAACGGTGTCTCGGTTGATCTGACCACGCGATGGGGTCTTGCGTCATCGGACATTGGACTACTGACAAGCGCTGTTCAGGCTGGTTTCATTATTGGGACTCTGAGTCNCGCGATATCAAACGTTGCTGACCGTTTCGCANCCTCCNATATCTTTCTCTGCGCCTCGGTACTTGGATGTGTGNCAAATTTACTATTTGCCTATCAAGCCACTGGACTGACCGAAGGGCTGATCTACCGTTTCATCGTAGGCATCAGCTTGGCCGGAATTTATCCAATTGGAATGAAACTGATAGTCAGTTGGTCTCCAAATCTCCCNGGTGTTGGGCTTGGGTTGATGGTTGGTATGCTGANCCTCGGTACGGCGTCTCCACATCTTTTCAGTGGATTGTCANTATCTGCCGATTGGCGNGTNACACTGACCTTTGTCTCAACGCTGGCCATGNTTGGAGGCTTGGCTGTTCTCTTTATTGGTGAAGGCCCATTTGGAGTAAAACAAACAGGGACAATCCAGTGGGGCTCTATATTTCAAAGTTTTAAAATCAAGCGCTNTCGTGCGTCTGNGTTCGGNTACTTTGGACACATGTGGGAATTGNATGCTTTCTGGACGATGGTTCCTTGGCTGGTTGCTTCGGCGATGACAGAGAGCACCCCACTTGATGTATCGTTATGGTCGTTCGCAGTCATCGGCGTTGGATTGCTCGGCGCCGTATGGGGCGGTATCAAGAGCCAGCAATGGGGTAGTGGGCGTGTCGCTTTCGTGTCGTTATNGATTTCAGGATCTGTATGCTTGATATACCCACTTGTTGAGGTGGTGCCTGGATTGGCGATGTTTGCGTTACTTGNGTGNGGGTTCTTTGTGATTGCCGATTCTGCGCAATTTTCCGCGATTTCATCGAAATCATGTCCCGCGGATATGGTTGGCAGCGCGTTGGCAATCCAGAACAGTATTGGATTTTTGCTATCGATTGGCTCCATTGTGATNCTCACCAGTTGGGTCGATCGGTTNGATACATTCGTGNTGTGGTTACTTTTNCCGGGTCCCGTGCTGGGATTGCTTGCGATGCGATCATTGTTATTGGATCCGATANCCGAGACTGAAAACTCTGTGTGATTGGGAAAAACAGTTNGTCTGATGCCCTTGAAGGGGACCTATGCTGGTTTCATATGTATTTCCATTAACCTTTATCGTCCTTTGGGCATCTGCCTTTGCAACGGGTTCAGTCGCGACTGAAGACGCGACTCCTTTTGCTGCTCTNNCTTTTCGGTTTGCAATTGTCGCTGTCGGCTTTTTTGGCGTTGCCTGGGTTCTATCTGAGTTTTCAAAAATCAATCGTTGTGATCTCAAACATTCGGTGATTACGGGATTATTGTTTCATGGGTTGTATTTAGGAGGTTGCTGGTACTCATTTAGCGTCGGAATACCAGCTGGGGTATCGGCTCTGATCGTATGTATCCAGCCAATACTGACTGCGATTCTTGCCGGATTTCTGTTGGGCGAGCAGATTTCTTTAAAAAATTGGATTGGACTCAGCTTCGGATTCGGTGGTGCTGTGATCGTTCTTGGTGTGGATTTTGGATCTGAGTTTGTAATTGATGGTTTGATCGCCAATATTATTGCTCTGGTTGCAATTACCGCAGGTACAATTTGGCAGCGGAAGTTTTCACAGACGCTACCACTTGCGACTAATAACGCATTTCAGGCTCTATCTGCCGCTGTATTTCATGGATGCGTGATGTGGTGGATTGAAGATCCTGCGATCGAGTTTACGTTGTCTTTTGGGGTATCGATGGGATGGTTGGTGATTGCTGTCAGTTTTGGTGCATTTTCGATTTTGATGTATTTGATTAACCATAATTCGGCGAGCCAAACATCAGCACTCTTCTTTTTGGTGCCGCCCGTGGCCGCAATCATTGGATGGATATTGCTGAATGAGGGGCTGACGACTCTCGATATGATCGGCTTTATCATCGCCAGTGCCGGCGTGTATTTGGCGACACGAAAGCCGACCAGATCTGGCATTGAGGGTGGGTAGTTCGTCAAAAAAACGGGGTAACTTGAGCGCGATATCGCTCCGATTTCAGGTGTAAAACTGCGTTACCAAGCTGATAATCAGGGAGATGGTTACGATACTCACGGTTGTTGAGATCAAAATGGCAATCGAAATACGCTCACTTGGCAAGCCATAATGCGTTGCAATCATATAAACGTTTCCGGCCACAGGCATGGCTGCACACGCAATCATGACGGCGCTCGCAAACGGATCAATCTGGAAAACGAGTAATGATGCGATACCGACCAGCAAGGGATGCATGATCAATTTGTTCGCTGATAAGTAAAGCGGGATTGAGATTTGGCCCTTCGCTGCAAACGCCATCGAAGCACCGATCGCGAAGAGTGCGCCCGGTGTGGATGCGCCCCCCAGAATCGTCATAAAGCGATTGAGGAGTTCAGGAACGGGGATTTCAAATGCCGCCCAAAGAAGCCCTGTCGAGATTGAAAGAACCAATGGATTCTTAATTAAACCCATTCCAATCGTCTGGAATACTTTCAGGCTGATCTGTCCTTGACGATGCGCGACAAGCAAGATAACGATCAAGGGCCCAAATACGATGAGGTCGATGATGAGCACCATAATCACATAGCTGATCGATTGTTCACCGAGCAGTATCGGAATCATTGCCAGACCCATCCAGCCCATATTTCCAATGACCGAGCATTGTGCTTCGATTACCGAGATATCGAATGAGGTTCCCCTGAGCTTTGCGATCAGCGCGGTCATACCATAGAGCGCCATCGACCCAATCAAATAGGCGGCCATGAAGTCCCATTCAAGGATCTCTCTCAGTGAGAGGTTTGATGAAAACTTAAAAAGCATCGCGGAGAGCGCGAAATAAAAGACGAACTTCGTGAGATGGACGGTTGCGTCTTTCGAAAAAATTGCGGTTTTCGCTGAACCGTAGCCGAGGGCTATTAACGCAAAGAATGGCAGGGTGTTGAGAAAAATATGAAGCATAAGGTTCGTCAAATTATTTCTGCGATTAAACCATAAAAGACGGACGTCTTGTGGATTCTGAGTTTGCATGCCTTAATGCGCTCACAAGGAGACAATCATGACGTTAATCGACCGGCACCGGACGTCTGTGCTGTTCATTGATATGCAGGAACGATTAGTACCCGAAGTTGAATTAGGTGACCTGTTCGCCTCAATGTGCGAGCGATTGATGGCCTGGTTGGGTGATCAGCAGGGGGGTGTGGTGGTCACAGAGCATTGTGTCGACAAACTCGGGAACACAGTTTTTGAAGTCCCAAAGACGGCGACGCGTTTGGATAAGACTGCATTTTCGGCAATCAAACAGCATTCGGTCCAAGTTGTTGCACCCCAGCGGCAGGTGATTGTGCTTGGGATGGAGTCTCATGTCTGTGTGTTCCAGACCGTGATGGATCTACTGGACGCAGGGAAGCAGGTGTTTGTCGTAAGCGATCTTGTGGCTTCCCGGGATCCTATTGACAAAACTGTGGCTCTGGCTCGGATGCAAGCAACTGGAGCGGTCATTGTGACGATCGAGATGGTTTTATTTGAATGGGTCCGGAATGCGAGCGATGAGAGTTTTGGAAGCATGTTGAAGCTAGTCAAACATTTACGACAGAAGAAGAACGCTAATTCATGATGGCTCGCCAAGTATTTACCCCTGTTCTGATTGCGGCATCGTTGGTTCTTTTAATTAGTTTTGCGATCAGAGCAAGTTTTGGGGTGTTTCAAATTCCAATTGCTAACGATCTTGGCTGGTTTCGAACGGAGTTTTCGCTCGCGATTGCGATTCAGAATTTAGCCTGGGGTATTGCCACACCCCTATTTGGCGCTTTTGCTGAAAAGTTGGGTGACCGTAAAGCGATACTTGTAGGTGTGCTTATTTATGCGCTTGGGCTGTCATGGAGCTCTATCGCGACCACCGCAAGTAGTCATCAGATGTTAGAGATTTTGGTGGGAGTCGGTATTGCCGGTACTGGTTTTGGCGTTGTACTGGGGGTTGTTGGAAGAGCCTCGTCAGACGAGCATCGGTCACTAGCCTTGGGGCTCACGACCGCGGCCGGTAGTGCCGGTCAGATTGTTGGGCCTCCGTTGACCCAGTATTTGCTGAATTCAATGACCTGGCAAAATGTGTTCCTGTTCTATTCTGGCTTGATTCTACTTGCGCTGTTGAGCCTGCCTTTCTTAAAGGCGCCCGCCAAGGCATCGAAGAATGAGATCGAGCAATCGCTCTCTAAAATCTTAAATATTGCAGTAAGAGATCCTAGTTACATACTAATTTTTATAGGCTTTTTTAGTTGCGGGTTTCAGTTGGCATTTATCACGGCACACTTCCCGGCGTTCGTTACTGAGGCTTGTGCGACGATTGATCCAAATGGAATTCTGGCGAAAATGGGGGTCAAAGACACCGCTGACCTAGGCGCGGTTGCGATTGCCGTTATCGGTGTTTTTAACATCATTGGAACGATCACGGCGGGAGCTTTGGGGGGTAAATACTCGAAGCGCCTGCTTCTTGCAGGGATTTACATGGCGAGAACGTTACTGTTCTCGTGGTTTATTTTGACACCGATGACACCGGCAACTGTTCTGATCTTTTCGTCTCTGATCGGTTCGCTGTGGCTCGCTACCGTGCCGCTGACCTCGGGACTTGTCGCGTACATTTATGGTCTCAAGTACATGGGTACACTCTATGGGCTCGTGTTCCTATCTCACCAAATCGGAAGTTTTGTTGGGGTGTGGCTTGGTGGCGATTTTTATGATCGTTTTGGATCCTACGATGTGGTTTGGTGGATCGGCGTCGGGACGGGCTTACTGTCGGCGATTGTTCACTTGCCAGTCAAGGAGAGCCCAATAAATGATCGGCTCGCTAATGCTTAGGAGCTTTGACTAGTCCTCAACGCGCTGAGAGACACAACTCAAAAAAAGCGGCCAATTGTTTGTGATCAGCGATGGGTAAGACTGTGGCTATGTATTGATCGGGTCGCACTATAACGACACAGCCCTCTGTCGTATCAATACCCCGCATCGAGTAGATGCTTTTTTCGGGGCGATAGTCCACACAGAACACTTTTTCATAATCTTTAAGTCCGAGCGTTCCCTTCTCGGGTGTCAGGAACGCGTGGATATCGTCTCGCTCAAGATCCCGGTGTGGAATCTGGTAGATGGCCCTGACGTCGATAACTGAATCAATATCAGCCCCATCAGGGGTGTATCGAACTACCGGTGACGCACTGTCGTTCGCGAGAAACTCGGCAAGTGTCCATATACTACAGGCCTCTGAGCGAGGATTAGCTTTCCCAGAGAATGCGTAAATTCGCCACGCCCCATTAGCAGTGTGGCAGTGCCCTAGCTGTACAGGTTTCGCGTCGCCGTGCCGGATAACTGGCGCAGAGTGGAAGCGCTGGCCGATGGGTTGGCCGCTTGCAAGGCTCTGATGTTTACCATCACCCACGATTGCTGACGGCTTGTATTGAATTCCTACCCCCGCGGTAAACCGACTGAATAGCTCGAAATACTTTTGGAACTCAGCCGGATCAACACCGTCTGGGTTGTCTTCCGATTTAGGCTTTGAGCTGAACATCTTTGACCACTCTCGGTCGAAGTCGATCAGTTGCTTGGCAATATCGGCTCGTTCCGCTGAGTAGGTCGAGAGAAGCTCTCTCGGGGCTCTCCCTGTGAGTACATGTGCCAGTTTCCATCCTAGGTTCCAGGTGTCCATTACCGAGGTATTCAATCCCTGACCGGCCTTCGGGCTGTGGGTGTGGCAGGCGTCCCCGGCCAAAAAGACGTGCGGGGGTCGTCCATCTTGGGAGTCATCAAATGCAGTCGTTAAACGCTGACCAATCTCGTAGACGGACCACCATGGGACTTCTTTCACGTCGAGCTTGTAGGGGGCCATGATGCGATTCGCGGCCTTGATTAGCACATCGACCGTCATATTTTCACGATCGACACGCTCATCCTCCTTAAGTTTATCGAGTTCGATGTACATCCTGACCATGTATCCTCCCTCGCGAGGGATGATCAGCACGTTACCCTCGTTGATCGATTGAATCGCGGCCTTCAAACGGATGTCTGGGAAGTCAGTTACGGCCAGTATATCCATCACGCCCCACGCCTGGTTCAGCGCGTCTCCGACAAGCCCGTGCCCGATTGACTTCCTGACCTGGCTTCTGGCCCCGTCGCAACCGACGGCGTATTTACACTTGACCGTCTCTAACTCTCGGTTGAATTGGGAATGGGTGACGGCACGTTCAAATGTGAGCGTCACTGGATACTCATCGTCGGAGTGATCAACGGTTAGGTCAATCAGCTTCCTTGAATAGAATGGCTCCGTCTTGGCGGCCGAGTTTCTCATCACGTTCAGGAAATGGTCATGAATCCTCGCCTGGTTAATGATGACGTGAGGCATCTCCGAAAGATCCTCTTCAACATCGTTAATTTTGCTGCTACGGGCAATATGGGCGGGGTTACTGGGATCTGGCTTCCAGAAAGCGACCTCGTTGACGCCGTAGGCTTCCTGTATCACCTGAGCTGCGAAACCATACGCTTGGAACATCTCGAGTGTGCGGCAGGCCATCCCGTCAGCCTGACCGACAGTGAGTCGATCATCCTTGAGGTCGGTGATTACCGTGTGGATATCACTAAACTGCGACAGCTGCGCGGCAAGATTAAGGCCAGCGGGTCCGCACCCAACGATCGCCACGTCACAGTGCGTCGGGAGAGGCCGTTTAATAGGCGGGGCCACGACCCGATCTTGTGGATCATGGATACGAGGGTCGCCTGAGTGAAAGCCGTTCAGATGAAACTGCATGCCTACGTCTAATTAACCGGATGATTGATCATTTAAAGTCCTAATTATAGCTCTTGAATCTGGCCTTTGATGTCTCGGTGTTTTTGTCGGTCGAGAGCCTCATCCGAGGCTCTCCCCAAATCCGGCCTCTCAACGATGAGCCACGACTATGTCAACGAGTGCCGGTTTTCCTGATTTCACAACTTCGATTGCTCGTTTTAGTGCACCAGCGATCTTCGATGGGTCGGTGATCGCGCCCTCACCATGCATGCCCATCGACTTCGCGAGGATCGCGAAGTCTGGCTCTGGGTCAAATATATCCATCCCGATATGAGCTTTCTTGACATCCGTGCCCCTTAGATGAGCCATTCTCTCTTGGTGCTCCCAGTCGTTATAGTATGCCCGGTTGTTACACATGATGATCAGGATAGGGATCTCATGCTTCGCCGCGGTCCAAAGGGCCCCTGCGTCGTACATTAGGTCGCCGTCTGGCTGGAAGTTGAGCACCAGCTTGTCGGTACCACGGTAGGCGAGGCCCACACCGAGAGACATCCCGATCTGGGTCGACGTACCTAACGAGCGACCGGCGTGCCGGTATGGCTTATCGAAGTTCCAAAGCTTGCGGACCCACTCGCGGGCGGTACCGGTGGCGAGGACCCAGTCCTCGTCCTTAATCACATCCCAGGTGATCATCGCCAGCTCCGCGTAGCTGATTGGGTCCGAGCCACGCTTCGATTCTGCCGACGCTCTCCAGTCGGTAAAGATCTTGTGATGTTTGTCTGTAAAGGCCCGGACACGTGCGTCACGTGCACTCACCAAACTCGAGTCTCCGTCCAGTTTCGCTTGAGCAATCTTCGCGAGCTCAGGCATTGCGAGACGAGGGTCGCCCAGGACGACATGCTGTTTCGGCTGATACCGGCCGTAGTCAAACGCCCACGCAGACATCTCGAGCTCTGCGAAGCCGATCTCCATCCAGACACAGTCATCCGGCACATAAGACGTCACTTCACGGGTAGTGGAGACGAGCTTGTGCGTCGGCTTTTCCCAGTCACGTACGTCGATCCCGAGAATTACATCAGCATTTCTCAGTGACCCATGGTCTAGCGAGATACAGAGCGGGTGCTGGTTCGGGAACGCGAGTGAGTTGTTGACATCCCACACACCGCAACCCAGAGTCTCTGCGAGCGTCACCAGTTTCTCGAAGTTTCCTGGCTGTCGGCCGATGAAATCGACCAAGATGATAGGGTGCTTGGCGTTCAGGATGATGTCGGCCATCGCCTCCAAAGTCTCGGGGTCAGCTCCCATCGGTGCCGGTACCTTTTGCATGTTCTCAGGTGGCATCTCGAGGTCTTCACAGGTGAGCTTCTCCTCCTGGAGCCAGGCGTCATAGCACATGTAGATAGGGCCAGCAGGTTCGGTGACCATCGTGCTATATGCGCGCATGAAACTCTCGGGGACACCTTCAATCGCGTGCGGTTGGTAGTCCCACTTGGTGTAGTTACGCATGGCCTCTCCTTGAACTAGCGCGGAGTGCGACCAGTCAATGTGTGGGCGTCGCTTGCCCTCATGCATTGGACCGGTTGCGCCCATGATAAAGATCGGAGCCCGGTCGATGTAGGCGTAGTAGACCGCCATCTGAGCGTGGAGCATCCCAACCAGGTTATGAAGAATTACACCCATCGGCTTTCCGGTCGCCCTTGCGTAACCGTGGGCTATCTGTACCGCGATTTCCTCGTGCTGGCAGACCATCAGCTCTGGGTTATTTTCACCATAATTAATAATCGAGTCGTGGAGTCCGCGGAAGCTCGCACCGGGGTTCATGGAGATGTGCTTGATGTCGTATTGCTTGAGCAGATCAACGATGATGTCGGATTGATATTTTTCGTACCTATTTCTATCCATCGGAGCCCTCCTAGTCTCTTATGATCCTAATATCGCAGGCTTCTTTGCCAACTAGGACAAGCAATTTGAAATGCCCGTTCTATTGATTTTAATTCACTGGGGTTGCTGGAGCTTGGNCGNCCACCAGGCGGACAGCAGCGAGCAAAAACTGATCACGATCAACGTAAATATCCCGACNTGTGTGTTTTGATCGGCCCCNAGCCAGATAGCCACNGTCCCGGAGATNCCTCCGGCGCCCATNTGCATCGCACCCACGAGCCCGGTGGCCGAGCCCCTTAGTCTGGGTATGGCTGAGGAGGCCACAATNATTGAGTTGGCNATTATCACCCCATTGGATAGACCGACCAGAAACATTGGGATGGCGAGNCCGGTCGGTGAATTAGGGGCCGCGGTGTACCAGATTTCCATCAGTAGGAGAGAGGTGAGCGACGCGATAGCGCCGACCAAAGTAATGAGTTCAATTCGGTATCGTTTTAGGAGACGCCTGTTGGCTAGATTTCCGAGAACGTAGCCGACCGACGTGGTCGCCATCCATACCCCAAATTCCTTGGGACTGATACTCATTCTCTCGAATGAGTACGCGATAAATCCCATCATCGCGAAAAAGACAGCGGTCTGGAAAGCTGTCGTGAGTGCACTGGCCAGGAACCGTTCAGTTTGCAGTAGCTCTCGGTAACCCATCAACGCGTCCCCAAACGTAAATACGTGCTCAGGCTTGTGTGTTTCTTGGATCTGAGTTCCCACAAAGACAGTCAGTATTAAACCCGTCACAGCCAGCATGAAAAAGGAGCCTTGCCAGCCCACAAGGTCGGCAATAATTCCGCCAAGTGAGGTGCCCAACACGGGGATGATTGCCATCATTGCGATAATGGTCGACATCACTCCCGCGGCCCGTTCGCGACCGTAGAAGTCGACAACGATTGACCTAGACATTGCCACCGAAGCCGCGGCCCCAAAACCCTGGATAACTCTAAAAAAAATGATCCCCTCGATGGTCGCTGACAGTACTGCACCGAATCCTGCGACGCAGTAAGCGATTGCGCCACCCAAAAATAACGGCTTTCTGCCAAACCGATCAGATAAGGGCCCGGCGACCAGTTGCCCCAGAGCGATCGATAGCAACAGAATGGTCAAGACAAGCTGTGCAATATTTGAGTCGGTTTTAAGATCGATAGNCATCGCTGGGATAGCNGGGGCGACCAAAGTTACTGCGAAAGGAGCCAATCCGGCACCGAGCGACAGCACCCAGGTTGGGGGTGACCATTGATCGTTGTGTTTAGTCAATTCGAAATCCTTAAAAACTCGATGATACGTAACCTTGGATCCCGACTCGAAATTTTTTCGGGGTGACCTAGAGCTGAAATCGGTCTAAATCACCTCATNATTTACGTNAAGCCCGAGTTATCATTCAGTGCGTATTGATATGAAGTCCTCTATGCACACACCTTTTGAAAAATTTGAGCTGCCGGTTTTAGCNTTCTTGGGGTCCAGGATTTGCTTTGGTCTGTCGATGCAGATGGTCGCGGTCGCACTCGGCTGGCACATCTATGAGATCACGGGTGACGCGTTTAAGCTGGCGCTTATTGGGCTCGTGTTTGTTCTCCCAATCTTTGTGTTCTTCTTCCTGACGGGGTTTGTGATTGACCGGTTCAGACGCAGAGATATCTTGANCNCCGCGACGTCGCTCGACGCTATCGCTTTTGTCGGTATGGCGGTCGCCCTGACCTCAGATGAANTGTCGCTTGACTGGGTGTATCTGTTTATTTTTATCCACGGTATAGCGCACGCGTTTTTTACGCCGGCNCAGGCCGCGTTCCTGGCAAACCTGGTGTCGCCGACGATCCTACCGAAAGCGATCGCATTGAACTCCACGATGGGCCACCTGGCAACCACGGTCGGTCCATTCGCTGCGGGTGTCTTGATCACGGTGATCGATAGGGAGGTGTATTGGTTGATGACNGCCATCGTCCTGGTTTGCCCGCTTATGTACTCATTCCTNCCAAACATACCGGTGCCATCGTCAGAGAATTCGCGAACACTCAAGGCGATATTTGCGGGAATTCAATATCTGAGGGCCAACATGATGGTGTTCGGCGCGATTCTCTTTGATCTTGTTATTGTGTTGTTTGGGTCAGTGATAGCTCTGTTACCAATNTACGCGGTAGATATTCTGGAGACAGACGCTGACGGCCTCGGGCTNCTGCGGGCGATGCCCGCGGTTGGATCGGTCGTGGTCGGCTTAACGTTGGCCAGGATGAGTCCGATGCGTCACGTGGGACGGACGCTCTTCGTGGTGCTGGTACTATTCTCCCTAACCATCCTCGTATTTGCGGTCTCNNAGGCGCTGTGGTTGAGCTGTGTTGCCTTGGTGGTGTACGGCGCCGTCGACATGGTCAGCGTGAATATCCGGATGTCGATGGTACAGCTGGGTACACCTGATGATCTGAGAGGCCGGGTGAATGCTGTNAACTCGCTCTGCACGTCCTCGTCCAATCACTTGGGGACGTTTCGTGCGGGGTGGCTTGCGTCTGNAGTGGGGCCNGTACCAACCGCACTAGCTGGTGGCTTCATAGGTCTCGCTGTGTCAGTCTGGGGATGGTTTACATTTAAACAGATCCGAGAGCTAGACANGGTTGAGGATATTGAAGCGTCGCGAGGCAGCTGATGCATAATAACTTCCGTTCGATGCAACAGATCGCCTGGACTGGGTANGTGACGATTGTGCGGACCGAAGTCCGACGGTTTATGAGGATCAAGGCNCAGACGCTCGTACCACCCGTGATCACGATGGTCCTCTATTTGTATATTTTTGGTTCAATTATTGGCCGAAAGATCGGTTCGATACTGGACATGCCCTACATCCAATTCATCGGCCCTGGGATCATCGCGATGGCGTTGATCAATAATGCTTACTCAAACGTGAGCAGCTCATTTTTCAGCTCCAAGAACCATCGCTTTTATGAAGAAATGTTTGTGACACCAATACCGAGTGTCGCGATTGTTTTGGGTTATCTATCCGGCGGAGTGCTGAGGGGTCTTCTTGTGATGTGTTTGGTGTCGGTTGTTGTCTACCTATTCAATCCGTTCGCGATTCATAATATTTTTGTGCTGATCTTTGCCGCGCTTACCACGGCGATAATCTTTTCCGCGCTTGGGATGATCAACGCGATCATTGCCGGTAATCACGACGAAGCTAACTGGGTCANTAATTTCGTTATCACGCCCCTGACNTATATGGGAGGCGTGTTTTTCCCGATGACAGTACTGCCTGCCATCATTCAGCCAGTCGCGGAAATGAACCCGATACTCATGGTNGTGAGCTCGTTCCGTTACGGTATCTTAGGGGTAGAGGCCGGTCCACTTCATCTCCATTTGGCCGGTCTAGCTGCCTGCGCAATTGGTCTGGTGGTTGGGTTGATGGCAATGATTGAGCACCGATACCGGTTAGGTGACTAGGGGGTCACATCCAAGCCTTCGTGAGAGGTGTATCCCTCTCAGGTCGAGGAAAAATCTGGCTCTCTTGGCANCNNANCGCGGCCTCGAGACTCGGAAGTTCTGGATCCCACCTGTCTGCGACAAATCTACACCCATTGAACCCATCAGAGGCGTCCGACGCGAGCCAGACTGTCATCGGTCGGATCGTGCTAGGATCAATGCCCTGGCCAGAGATCTTACCAGTCCCAAATTTCGTGTTGACCGCTCCGCCTGGTGACAAGGTATTCACGGTCACGCCTGTCTCGGACAATGACTCCGCCCACGCGATCGTAGCCGCCTCCAGTGCGGCTTTAGTTGGACCGTAGGGGGTCCAAGCCTTGCGATGCATCGACTCGGTTCGTTTTGAGATATTGATCACGCGAGCCCGCGTCAGTTTCTTCATGTGCGGTAACGCATGATGGAGCATAAAGTAGGGCCCACATAGGTTTGTCTCTATAATTTCAGCGATACCCGCCGGGTCATGGCCAGAGATATCGCAATCGGTNTCACCCTTGTGCGCGTAACGGCCAGCTTTGCCCGCGTTATTGATCAAAATATCTAGCGAGGCGAACGTATTTATGTGGCCATCGATAGCTTGTTTGCAGTCATCTGAGAGGCCGACGTCTGAAAACACCGCGTTCACTTTCGTTCCAGTTTTTTCGATCGCTGCGATCGCGGCATGTAGTTCGTTTTCTATCTGGGTGGAAGTTTCATCAGACCCCGGTGCCGCTGTAATGGTTATCCCAGCAAGCCCTGCCTCAGCCATCGCGATCGCCATTTCTAGGCCGAGACCACGGCTCGCTCCCGTGATCAGCGCATTCCTGTTGTGGAGATGTAATGTCATAGGTTTCTCGTCCTGTGGTTTGAATAACTAGCGATAGGTTTCGGATTGTAACCGGAGTCAAGGTAGAGATTTAGATGTAGGTAAACAATCTGCTGACGACGATCAAATCAGAATACGATTGGTGCGTTTTGACCGACGGAATTAACCTTGGAGCTAGAAATTGTAATCATTGTAATGAGGTAGGGTAATGAAACTCACACGCGTTCTATCTGGTTTCGGGCTGACTGCTATGGCGGCGCCTGTGTTCGCTCANGGTGACCNCGGGTCTATGCTGATGACTCAGCTNCTCGGTCATGGGTTTAGTGGTGAGCACCTTCTTGTTGCGCTAGGTGTCGCGTTCATTTCTGCTATTGCATTGGTTCGCGTAGCCAAGAAGAGTTAACCTAACATTTGTGTTGTAGAAAAGGCNGCTGACGCGGCCTTTTTTGCGTCTTACGGTTTTGGAGGTAGGTCCTCTAGCTCTTTCTCGTAGGCGTCGGTCATTTGAGTGGACAGGCCGTGCTTCGCCAGGGCCTGCTCAAACAAATCTCTGACTTCCTGTGTTTCGTCAGCGTAGTCGATCTGGTGTCCACCAATGCGCTTGCTGATCCAGGCCTTGGGTACCCCCTGTGCGTTTCTTATCGCAACGCCCTCATATTTGAACGCGAGGTAGCGAGCGGGGGTTGTACCTGTATTGAAGTGCTGGTGGTACCACATATTGGGAGGCACGATCATCGTTCCCACCTCCCAGTCGAACCGCTCTGGCTCCGCGCCCTCGGGCCACATTAGGGAGTACCCAGAGCCACTCAGTATAATGACGTGGGCGCCGGGACCGTGCGCGTGGGCTTTCTTGTAGGTTCCTATCGGGAACTGTGAGATGTGGCTGTTCAGTGAACTCTTTGCGAAGTTGAACCGAATATGGCCGCCACCCGCGCCACGTTCCTTGGCCTCGATCAGGGGGAGGTTGACTCCGTCGGGCACAAAGTTTGTCTCGAGAAGCAATCCCTTCTGCTCGCCTTTTCCGGCGAAAAACTCTGGGTCTCCGTTGAACCGCTCCGGGAAGTCGTATCGGGTATTNAATACGAATTCTGGGTCTCCGTAGGTGTTCAAAATCGGGGGCGCGTTGGTTACCGCGACGTAACGGGCGGGCTCGGATCCAGACAGGTTAAAGTGCTGGTGGATGGTGTTCAGGGGTATNGCGAATAATGCACCAGGCCCCCACTCAAACTCGACCTCCTGTCCGGTGAAGTTTTTGACTGTGGTCTTTCCGTGGCCAGACAGGATCATGACGGTCTCTTCGAATAGCTGGCTCTGTGGTTCTAGCTTTTTACCGGGGGGGATTTCACACACATAGCAGTCGTTGGTTGTGCGAGACGCGTCATGGTTGATGTACACACCTGATCCGCCGCGACGAGACCAGGGCTTGAGGTCGACGTGGTTGAGATTCTTTACGTAGAGAGCGTCGATGATGTCGAGCCCCTCGTCACGGACCCACTTGAGATATGGGGTATCTTTTTCTTTCGCAAACTTCTTTGCCAGGTCAGCCGAAACAATTGCATCTTTACTCATAGTATCCCTTGGTAACGTTGTGGCGTAGCGAACAGGTTCCCCCGCCAGATAAAAATAGGTCTTTAATCTGTTCGGATGGTAGCAATAATAGAACCTAAACTGGTCCCNCNAGCACGTGNCCAACAAGACAATCTTACTATGGGGGCGAACATCTTTGTCGAAGCCAGGCAATAAAAGCTCGGAAACTGAGGGGCCGTCGCACGCTCTGACAGACCACGACTACGGGATATTCAATGAGCACGTTCACGTTCCTGGCCATCACTACGATCACGATCACGATGATGACTTCGACGAGGGACCGCTCGAGGATAATCCGCTTTGGCAACAAGATAATATTTTCTTGTCGACTGTGGGGATCGATATTGGTTCGAGTAGCACCCAAGTCGTGTTTTCCGAGGTTCATTTAGAGAGGCTGGGCGAAGCTCTGAGCTCCCGCTACGTGGTCGTCGAAAGGCGACTACTGTATCAGTCGCCGATATTTTTTACGCCATACGAGGGTTCCTCGGAGATCGATGCGCGCTCTCTCGGGGCGCTAATTGATCGGGCCTATCACGAGGCAGAGGTTAGCCCCCACGATGTAGATATAGGTGTGGTTTTGCTAACTGGCGAGGCCCTAAGACGCGCGAATGCTGAGAATATAGCGCACGTGATCGCGCACAAGGGCGGTGAGTTCTTGAGCGCCAGCGCGGGTCATCACATGGAGTCTAATCTCGCAGCGCACGGATCTGGGGCGGTTGAGCTATCTGGCATGGAATCGTCCTGCGTATTGAACGTTGATATTGGTGGAGGGACGACCAAGCTTGCCCTCGTCCGTAACGGGGTCTTAGCCCAGACTGCAGCGTTTCACGTTGGGGGCCGGCTATTGGTTTGGGACGAGTCCCGGAGAATCACTCGNTTGGAGCCGCGTGCCACCGAGTTGCTCGCCGCGATGGGTATCGAGGTTGAGCTAGGCGATGTCTTGTCGAATGACATGATTCAGTTACTCGGAGAGACGTTGGCCAGAACCTTAGTTCAAGTTGTGAGAGGAGAAATTAGCCCCGACGCACGATGGTTGACGGATGAGTTGGAGGTTCCGTCTGACGTAGACACCGTCATCTTTTCTGGTGGCGTGTCAGAGTACATCGCTGACCCAGGTGCAGANGGNCATAACGATATCGGNCAGTCGCTCGGTAATCAGCTNCGTCAGATNCTTAATGAACAGTCCAATGGCTTTCGGATCAAGGCTTCACCNGGNGGCATACGGGCCACCGCGCTGGGAGCGTCNGAGTTTAATATNCAGGTGAGTGGCAACACCGGACATTTGTCTGANCCCGGTCTTTTGTTGCCCAGGAAGAACATGCCGGTAATACGCCTTCTAATCGATGCNGACGAGTTATCCGTCGATATCCTTACCAAGAGGCTGACCCAGGCGGTTGTCGAGTTTGATCTCTCTGATTACGACGAGTTTGCGTTGGCTTTTGAGTGGTCGGGCGAGTTTGACTATGAGCTCTTGAAGTGTTTTTGTGACGCAGTTGTCTCNNATGNTAATTCAGACACGACGAGGCCTCGTAATCCGCTCTACCTGTTGTTTGATCGGGACCTTGCGCAGAGCGTTGGTCGAATACTCACCACCGAGTATCAGATCGAGAGACCGTTGCTNGTACTGGACGGTCTCCGGTTTAAAGAGTTTGAGTTTGTTGACTTAGGACGCATCCGGCTCCCGTCCAGGACGGTACCGGTGACAGTTAAGTCATTAATATTTCAGAGTCATGGGATGTCTTAGGACTGAGGAGTTTTTTCATTGAAGGTGCAGATCAAAGATGGCGTTTCGTTTGAGTGTGATAATGATTTTCTGCTTCGGTCAGCGCTGGAGCANGGTCTNGGATTTCCCTACGAGTGTGCATCCGGGAGTTGCGGTAACTGCCGGTTCGAACTTCTGTCTGGAGAGTTAGACTATCCGAGCGGACNGCCGGCCATCCTTTCCGAAAGAGATTTAGAAAGAAACAGACACCTAGCTTGCCAGTGTGTTCCGAAGACCGACCTAGAGATCAAAGTCCGGCTGTTCGACCAGTACGAGCCTGTGCANAACCCGTCGCGTTTTACCGNTAGGCTCGTGGCGATCGAGGAGGTGACCCATGACATATCCGAGTTTCGTTTTGAAACCGACTCAGGGCAGGTTTTTGAGCCNGGCCAGTTTGCTCTGATTGATGTTCCTGGCGTTGAGGGTGCACGGGCGTACTCAATGTGTAACGTGGGAGGAACCNCTGGTTCTTGGGATTTTCAAATCAAAAAAGTCCCAGGGGGTGCGGCAACCTCGGCGCTTTTTAGTGGGGCAGAACTCGGGCTGGAGTGTGGTCTCACCGGTCCATACGGGCGTGGTTACTTTCGAGGTTTCCGTGGCCGCGATATTGTGCTCATAGCGGGCGGCTCGGGTCTGTCGCCGATGGTCTCTGTTGCGAGGGCGATCGACGCGGCGGCTGGCTCTAGGTCGACCGAGAAGGTNTCGTTCTTTTATGGTGGTCGTGCGGCTCAAGATATTGCAGGCGAGCAGTTCTTGTCCGGTATGTCTGGGTATGGTGACTGGATCAAGTATGAGGCTGCCTTGAGTGATGTCTCTGACGCTAGCGCCGGCAGTGTTTTCGAAGGCTTCGTGCATGATCTGGCAAAACAGCGATTAGGCGAAGGCTTGAAAGAGGTAGATCTGTATTTCGCTGGACCGCCNTTGATGGCCGGTGCCGTCGAACAGGAAATTGTTCGTCACTACCGCGTANCANCTGATCAAGTATTTTATGACCGGTTTGGCTAGCTGTACCCCTTAAGGAGTTGTTATGAACGTCAACCAGATTCAAGCGATGAAAAAAGCAGGTGAAAAATCTGTGGCTCTGGTGGTTTGGGACGCCCCTACCGCTCANATNGCACACCAGTGTGGTGCGGATTTCCTGATTGTTGGGGACTCTGTAGGTGTCAATCTTTGGGGTCAGTCGAACAACCTCGAGATCACACTCGACGATTTTCTNGTTGCGNTAAAGGCGGTNAGGCGGGGTGCGCCTGGCGCNCTTATTTGCGCCGATATTCCTTACGGACCCGTTCAAATTGACCCTAGAGATGGAGTGCGTGCGGCGATCCGTTTGGTCCAAGAGGGTGGGGCTGATTTAGTCAAGATCGANGCCGCACCTGACTTTCCTGACGCTGTGACCGCGGTGACAAAAGCNGGTATCCCTGTTTTTGCACAGATGGGATTGAGTCCTCAGTCTGGGTCAAAGTACGGAATCAGTATCGGTGACCTGCAGCAACCAGAGAGTCTGGTNCCCGACGAAATGATGGGGGAGCTNATCGAAGAGGCCCGGATATGTGAGCAGGCCGGTGCCGCCATGATCGATCTCACAAACGCTGGTCCNGTGATCGGTAAAGCGATCNCAGACGCGGTGGGTATCCCGGTTATCGGTGGGATGGGTGGCGGTCCTTGGCTCGATGGACGGATACGGATGTTCCACGCGGCGGTCGGGTACGGTACAAAGTTCCTTGACAACCCTCCGAGCGCTTACGCCTATGTTGCTCAAACCTGCCGAGAAGCGGTAACAGAGCTGATCAGTGACGTGCGCTCTGGCCAACAGATCAAGGGCGGCATCGGTAGAAAGTGATGACACAAAAAGCAACTGAAACGTTGGTCGCGGACGGGATACCGACACGTGTGTCGGTCATCGGTCGAGGTGAGCCATTATTGATGTTTTCTCCGGGAGGGTTCGACGCGACCTTGGAGAAATGGAGCGAGCTGGGGATNTACAAAAAGATNGNCATCATGCGTTANCTAGCCGAACNCTTCACCTGTATTNTGTTCGANCGACGTGAATGTGGGGAGTCAGGTGGTCGGCTGGANATACTTNATTTTAGNGGTATGGCCCGCCACGGAAGGGCAGTGACGGAGCAACTNGGATTCGAGTCNNTNCACCTCCTCGGTGGCTGTCTGGGTTGTGCTCCGGCGGCAGAGTNCGCGAGACTCTACCCGGCGATGACTCGGAGCCTNAATCTNGTGTGGCCGGTTGGTGGCGCCAGGTATCGGATACGTAACTTTGGGCGCTTCGCTACCCACCTCGGCTGGGTCNCCGAGCACGGGANAGNTGCGCTNATCGAGAGAGCTCTAGCCAGTAACGTCGGGTTCGCCAAAGACTCAACGCTNGGACCGTGGGGCGGTGCGCTTCGTATCGACGCTGGGCTTGTGGACTCAGTCAAAGCATGCGACGACGCGGACTACCTGAGACTGGTACAGGCANNCTACCGGGAGATGTTCGATTGCGACAGCNCCCCCGGACCAAGCCCNGAGCGCCTGATGGANATCAAGACACCGGTGGGGATCGTTCCGGGTGACGACGAGAGCCACGCGCGTTCGGCGGCTCACTTCGTCAGGGAATGCATTTCCCACNCGACGTTTTTGGATCTACCGACTGGCGCGCAAACGAGCGACACAGTCTTTACTTTTTTTGATGATCTGTACTCGTCTTAGCCTGTCAGGNCGAGCGTTGATGNACAAAAGTAGTCCCCCCACCCGCTGNTGGGGGAGAGAATCTGTTGCCGCAGACCCGATTCAATCAGCTCGTTGAGNACCTGCTCGTTTGGTGCGACNCCGTACGGCAGNGGATCGAAACCNATCGATTNTAGCTTTCGGTTCCTGGCATCAATTTCGTCGTCATCTGCGACGATCTGGTTCGAGAGACGCTGCAGGTATTGTTTCTTTTGCTCGGTAAAGCACTCAAACAGGGCAACCGGTAGCTCCGGGTGAGATTCTACGATCGATTCGGTCATNACAATCAGGTGGTTGATGGGATAGAAACCACTCCTGTCTAGCGCCCTGAGGGCAGACTCCTCGGGGTTCGNTAGTAAGGCCCTGACGTTATCAGTCTGAAACTCGCCTGGCGCCATACCAGCGACCGCGCTAAGTTCGCCGGCAAGCAGCATCGCTTCAAGAGATTTCCCTTCCGGGGTCAGCTCAACGTTTTTAGGAGGCTCGTAGGCTTCAACGTGCTCGTCACTCGACCTAACCCAAGTGACACCGTTGAGATCTAGACCCTCTCTGTCAAGGATAGTCCTCGCCCAAACACCGGTCGTGACGGTGTAGCCCCGGTTCACGCCGATCTTCGATCCGGCGAGGTCCTCGACGCTTCGGATACCGCTGTCAGCACAGACGGTGATCTTGTCGTGGTGGAGCCCCCTGACGAGGAAAATAGGGATGCCAATCAACGGGACACCGTGCTGTCTGGCGCAGATATATGTGGTCAGAGCCATCTCGCAAACATCGAAAGCCTGCTCACGAACCATCGCCCGAAACGCCTTTACGAGAACAGGCCACTCTTCAAACTCTAGCTCGAATCCGTGGGGCTTGATTCCCCCGCTTTTGATGTCTCGGTTTGCTCCCTGTGTTCGTGATACGGCTTTCAGACTCATTCTCGGTCTCCTTCTTGATTTTTATTTTTTAGCAACAACTACACCCCATCGGCTCGAACCTCACCAGTCGGNTTCTCATCCACCTCGGAGGTAGGTCGGTATCGTTAACCAGGTCCAGTCGCTTGAATACGGTGAATCCGTGACGGACCCCGTCGAGCCAAAAAGAGAAAACACTCATGCGGGTCGGGAATCCCGGATCCCGTGGCCAATGCTCTTCGACTAATAGCATCGTCTTTTCGGGTAGATCGAATCGTTGCATCATCAGAGATTCCAACCTACGTACTTCCGACCGCAGCCCACGCTTACTTCTCATGACCCTATCGTTTCAGTTTGCCTAGCTGGATGCGAGTGTTGGGCTCAATCAAGTTTGTTTTGCGGTGGTTCCGAATTGGATATAGCTCCATAGAATTCTGCCGGTAAACTGTAGCTGCAACATGAGGAGAGTGATATGTCGGAGATGGTGAAGGCAATGGTTCGGGTTGGCGCGTCGAAGATGGAGATGCGTGAATACCCGATGCCCGACGTACCTGATGACGCTGCGCTGCTAAAAGTGGTCGTCGNNGGTATNTGTGGTACAGACGTCAAAATGTATAAGAAACCCCAGAAGGATGAGCAGGTCATCATGGGGCACGAGAACATTGGGTACATCGCCAAGGCCGGTAAGCTATTTCAAGATCGTCAGGGGGTCAAAGAGGGTGACTTAGTGTTTGTGGAGCACTACGTGACCTGTATGCAGTGCGAGTGGTGCCATAAAGGTGAATACAGGCACTGTGCGTCAACTGACTGGCGGCATAATCCTAACGCGATTCGTTACGGCTACACGTCGTGTGAGTCGGCTCCCCACCTCTGGGGTGGCTTCGCTGAGTACATGTACCTCCCATGGAACGCGGTGTTGCATAAGATCCCTCGAGATGTGAGCCCTGAATTGGCGGGTATCGTTACACCCATGGCGAACGGCATCGAGTGGGCCTTGTTCGACTGCGGGGTGGGCTACAACTCTTCAGTATTAATCCAGGGCCCGGGTCAGCAGGGAATGGCACAGACAGTTGCCTGCAAACAGGCTGGGGCCTCCTGCATTATCGTCACTGGGACAGCTAAAGACGTGAAGCGGTTGGAGGTTGCTAAACNNTTGGGTGCTGATTTCACGATCAACGTCAGCGAGGAGGATCCGCTCGAGCGCATCATGGAAATCACGGGTGGCATAGGTGTAGATGTGTCCCTTGACTGCACCTCNGGCGCGGGCACGATTCCTGTGATGCTTGGTGTAGAGGCACTAAAACGCAAAGGGGGCACGATCCTTCTGCAGGGAGAGTTGGCTGAGTTTCCTAACTTCCCGATCGGTAAGGCGACAGTCAAGTACGTCACTTTCAAGAGCGCGAGGGGCCACGGCTACCAGTCCTGTGAGCTTGCCTTAGAACAGCTTGCCTCGGACCGCTTTCCTCTGGATCTCGTCACAACGCACACCTATCCGCTTGAGGAGGCTGATACGGCGGTACGAGCAGTCGCCGGTGAGATCAGTAATGATGTGGTCCACGTATCACTCTTACCGCACGGGATAGTTGAGTGATCCGTCAGGTTAGTATCGTCACGGGCTTTTTGGGCGCCGGGAAAACCACCCTGGCGCTCGGTCTGATTCAATCGGGCGCGATGAGAGATGTCGTCCTGATCGTGAATGATTTTGGTGAAGCCTCTTTCGATTCNATCCAGATTGGTTCNACCGGNGCCTCNTATCAGGGCCNTGGANGGNGGNTGTATNTGTTGNTCAGTCAAAGATGACCTNCTGAAGACCCTGCACGAGATACCNAGNCTNTTCCCNGANAAAAAAANGGTGTGGATCGAGACCAGCGGGATCTCTGACCCTGCGGAACTAGTCACGCTCTTCGAGAGTAGCTCNTTTCTTTATGAGTCCTANTCACTGANTTCAGTGGTCTGNGTGGTTGATGCGAGGAACGAGTTCGAATGGCTGATGNNGCAGNACTCGGCGCCACAGCAACTCGCCGCAGCATCTTGCATTATGCTCAATCAACACACGCGGTCTGATACAGATATCGATACCTTGCGGACCGACGTACGCTCACTGAACCCAATCGCCGACGTNCGGGTAGTGTCGCTANNTGACGATAAACCAATGCCNATGGATTTATTCTTTGGAGCGGTCGCTTACCAAACACGGGGCAATGAAAACAATGACTCATTACATGATCACGCCCACGAAACCCATGGCTTCACGACACACACGATCCGGTGGNNCGNGTCGGTTGACGAATCCNTGTTTTCCGATGCGCTAGAGGCGTGGATAGAGTCGCCCGAATTGGACTTGCTGCGGCTGAAGGGTTCTGTCCGCACCGATGATTCTGATAGGTACATAGTCGTGCAGGGCGTCCGGAAACAGGTGACCTTCGATTACGACGNCTCGGACTGGCCCCAAGGTAGTGCGTTGGTCGTCATTGGAAGGGACATAACTAAGACGATGATCGATGCTCTANATCGACAGATNTTAACCGCCCAATCAGACAACAGAGTGGAGGCTGAGGTATGCCAAAAGTAGTCACCGGGATACCGACTATCCCGACCGAAACGATCGAGAGATTTAAGAACCTTAGCGTTGCAACCGTTCATGAGGCTCAGGGCCGGGTTGGGTTACTTAGCCCAGAAATCCGACCAATTCAGGACGGACTGAAGCTGGTTGGGCGCGCGGTTACCGTGTTCGCGACCCCTGGAGACAATGTNATGATTCACGTCGCGATGGAGCAATGTCAGCCCGGTGATGTGATGGTCNTCGCGGTGAACTCTCGGTCCGACTGTGGCTATTTTGGGGACCTTCTCGCGACCCTNATGCAGGCCCGTGGGATCGCCGGTCTGGTTATCGATTCAGGTGTCCGAGACCTGGCAGATTTAAAGCAGATGAACCTACCTGTATTCAGCCGATGCATTTCGGCGCAGGGCACNGTAAAGGANACCNTGGGCGACGTTAATGTCCCGGTTGTGTGTGGCGGGCAGGTGATTAACCCAAGCGACTTGATTGTTGGTGACGATGATGGCGTCGTGGTCGTTAGGAGGCATGAGCTGGAGTCTGTCGCTCAGAAATCTGAGGCCAGGGAGGAAAAAGAGGCTGGTATCCGGTCAAAGTATCGGGATGGAACGCTTGGGCTCGACATGAATAATATGAGGCAGCGGCTGCTCGATATGGGCCTTCGGTACGTTACCTATGACGAAGAGAAAACGANAAAAGACTAACTCAGCGGGGGACTGACGATGATCATTGATTGCCACGGACACTACACCACGGCTTCGCCGAAGCTCCAAGCGTTTCGCGACGAGCAACTTCGGCTATTTTCAGAGGGTAAGGATACATCTATNGTGAAGATGGCTTCAGTGTCGGACGACGAGATTATTGATTCGATCGTCAATAATCAGCTGAAACTGATCAAGGAGCGAGGTGGTGACTTAACCATATTCTCACCGAAGGCCTCGGCCATGGGTCAACACCAAGGTGATCTTCAGACATCAATTGCGTGGGCGAAAGAGTCGAACGATCTCATACATCGAGTCTGTGAGCTTTTTCCGGAGAACTTTGCACCCGGGTGTCAGTTACCTCAACAGGATAATCAGACACTCCAGCCAGCGATCGATGAGTTACGTCGATGCGTTGATATGGGTTTCGTGGGGTTCAACCTAAACCCCGATCCGTCCGGTGGTTACTGGACAGGTAAGCCTTTGACAGACCCATACTGGTATCCGCTGTATGAGGCAATGATGGAGCTCGACGTTCCCGCGATGATCCACGTATCCGGTTCATGCAACGAGTGTCATCATACGACAGGGGCTCACTATATTAATGCGGATACATCTGCGTTTATGCAGCTTATACAAGGCGATCTATTTGCAACGTTCCCAAGCTTGCGTTTCATCATACCGCACGGCGGTGGAGCTATCCCTTACCACTGGGGCCGTTATCGGGGGCTCGCCCAGATGCTCGGTAAGCCGGAGCCTTCTGAATACATCATGAAAAATGTCTTCTTTGATACCTGTGTTTATCACAAGCCTGGGGTCGAGCTTTTGTTGTCGGTGATTGGTACCGATAACGTGTTGTTTGGCTCTGAGATGCTGGGCGCGGTCAAGGGCATCGACCCGAACACTGGGGAGTATTTTGATGATACGAAAAAATATGTTGATCAACTGGATCTCAGTGAAAACGATCGCCACAAGCTTTTTGAGGGCAACGCACGACGGGTATTCCCGCGTCTTGACCAGCGACTGAAGGCTCTGGGTTTGTGATGGCTGCTAACTAGTTAAGCCAATCTGCGAGTCTTTCTGCGATCATCACCGCCGGCGCGTGGGTGTTGCCGCTGGTGATCGTTGGCATAATCGAGGCGTCGGCGATATAGAGCCCACTGATACCGTGAACCTCGAGCCGTTCCGAGACCACGGCCATCGGGTCGGTGTCGGGACCCATCTTGGCGGTACCGACCGGGTGAAAGATCGTTGTCGCGACATCACCGGCGGCCTTAATGAGATCCTCCGACGTCTCTTGCGTCCGCCCCGGCTTATGCTCCGTTGGTGCAAATTCCTCGAGATATGGGTGATCCATTAACACGCGGGTCTTCTCTATCGCCTTACATACCACATCCTGGTCGTATTGGTCAGAGAGGTAGCGGGGGTCAATGATGGGGGTATCGTTTGCCTGGGTTCCACTTATATGGGTCTTACCACGGCTTCTTGGACGCAGTTGGCAAACGCTCGCGGTCATACCTGGAAACTGGTGCAGTTCTGTGCCGAGCTTGTCGGCGCTCATCGGTTGGATGTGAAACTCGAGGTCGGCGCGGTCAACTTCATCGCTCGACTTAAAGAAGGCACCGAGCTGGCTAGGCGCCATCGATAATGGTCCGGATTGGTTATAGGCGTACTGGAGCCCCATCTTGATCCGGCCAATCCATGAATTGGCGCGCTGGTTTAAGGTGTCGCCGCGCTCGAGTCGATACTGCAAACGTACCTGTAGATGATCTTGCAGATTTTCTCCAACACCAGGGAGATTGGCTTTTAAATCGATTCCATGGGGTTTTAAGACGTGTTCTGCGCCGATACCTGATCGCTCGAGGAGGGCCGGCGAGCCGATCGCGCCGGCCGCCAGAATCACCCGACTTGCTCGAATCGAGATGGGTTTTCCGCGATGCACACCATCCACGCCAATGCACCGGTCACCGTCGAATACGAGTTGCTCGGTTAGTGTTTTTGTTATCACGTTGAGATTCGGGCGGTGCATTACTGGGTTCAGGAACGCGCGCGCTGATGAGAAACGAACCCCGTTTTTCTGGTTCACTTCAAAGTAACCGACGCCACTATTATCGCCGCGGTTGAAATCAGGCCGGTCGGTGAACCCAGAGTCTTCACATGCCTTCTTAAATGTCTCGAGGATGTCCCACTTGAGCCGCTGTTCCTGAACTAATAGCTCACCCTCATCAGAGTGATAGGCGTCGCCGCCACGGTGGTAATTCTCTGAACGCTTGTAGTAAAGGAGCACATCATCCCAAGACCAACCTCCTCCCCACGCGTCATAGTCCGCTTGTTGGCCACGCATGTAGATCATGCCGTTGATGCTTGAGGATCCCCCGAGGACACGTCCCCGCGGGTACGCAAGACTGCGTCCATTTAAACCGGATTGAGGCGTTGTTTTGTAGCACCAATCAGTCCTCGGGTCTCCCATAGTGTAAAGGTAACCCACGGGGATATGGATCCAGTGCCATGTATCTTTACCACCAGCTTCAACCAGAACGACCTGGTGATCGGGGTTTTTCGACAAGCGATTTGCTAAAACACAGCCGGCACTGCCGGCTCCGATAATCAGAGTGTCGGTATTAATATTATCAGTCATCATCGCTCAGTCGGATCCGTCGAGACTCATCACGCGTCGGATCATACAAGATTGCCTCGCCCGAGGAAGTACCCATTCGTGTAATGGCACTAATGACGACCTGATGGGTCACCATGACAACGGGCTTTGCCCGTGCACGGGCTATTGAAGCCAATTGGATGTTCAGTTGGTTTAGAGTGTGGCTACGATCGACATGGCCCTCGAAAAACGAACCAAGCCCCTCGGATGATCTAACCGGCCCGATATCCATGAGTCGGGCGGTCTCAAGACAGCGACACCAGGGACTCGAGTATACGGCATCAGTCGAGAAGCCAAGCGTCTTGAATTGTCGACCGATCGCTTGCGACTGCTCGCGACCACGTGCGTCTAGGTTGCGCTGTGTACTGCAGTCTTCGACTTGAAAGGTTGAGGGGTCGCCAAAACCCGGAGCGAGTGCGTGACGAAACATAATGACCGTGCCGCGGGTCTTGAGTGCGTCCTCTAGGCTAATTAGATCGGTCTCCGCGACCGCCGACAGACTGGCTTGCATAAAAACCAAGAAAACTAAACACAATTGCCGACGTCTTTGAATCATCCGATGTACACTCCCGCGTCTAATTTCGTGAGGTAATGTATGAATGCGGCCCAATGGTGGATTTTTCTACCAGCATGTGTCGGGATGAATTTCTTTCCGGGACCAAACAACTTGCTAGCGCTCGTTCACGGCACCCGAACCACAGCNCAAAATGCGACAATCGCNGGCCTCGCTAGGCTTCCAGTGATGGTTGTTATGCTGGTTTTGTTGGCGCTTGGGCTCGAGGCACTCTTGGCGTTAAGCGCGAACGCGTTCCAGTGGCTTCGGATCGTGGGTGCTGCCTATCTCCTCTGGATGGCGTGGCAAGCTCTAAACGCNGTCTTTCACACGAACGCTCCNGTGGAGATTAAGAGAACGCTCTGGATGATGGCTNGNTCTGAGGCTTTAGTNGCATTCACCAACCCGAAATTGATTCTTATTTTCTACGCATTTTTCCCACAGTTTATNGANCCACGAGAGCCCGTNGNACCGCAAGTTATAGTGATGGGTGGCACATTCNTGCTGATCGAGATTGGCGCNATCGGGCTGTACGCTTTCGGGGGACGGTGGTTGCAAACCCNTCTTGAGGACGGCCGGAGCTCGAAGTGGCTGTCACGTTTCACGGCGGCAGCCCTNNGCGCNGCGGCCGGACTGATANTGATCCCATGAAAAGACTCTCGACCTACGCCTACGGGACGCTACTGATGATCACAGGGGTACTGGTGCTGTCACCTGACTCGGGTCTCTTGCGTTTGATCGNCGGTGACCCCTANGTNATCTCTTTCTGGAGAGGTGTGGGGATCTGTTCGGCTGTATGGGTCGCGGCGCTGGTTCGTTCACCGGAGGAATTTTTATATCAGTTGACGCACCACGACAGGATATCACTTGCAATTATCTTGTCGTTTGGTGTTTCGTCGATGTCTTTCGTATTCGGTGTCACGTTGCTAGGGGCTCCGACGATGCTCGTGTTTGTTGCATTGACACCTCTGGCTTCTGCTTTCGCGAGTCGTATTCTGTTCGGTGAGACCACAGATCTAGCCCTTTGGGCTGCAATCTTGCTAGGCATCGTGGGTGCCTTGATATCAGGATCATCCATTCCGGCTGGTACTCCGATCGAGGGTTACCTGGCATGTTTACTGGTTCCCGGACTGACTGGGCTAGGCCTGAGTCTGACTCGTCATTATCCGCGAGATCACATTTGGCCTCTCTACGGATCGGCTAATCTCCTAGCGGCTGTTGTTATCTGGTTCGTTATCGATTCAGTTATGGTACCGACGGAATCGATATGGTTACTGTGTATCAACGCGTGTATCGTTTGTTCTGTGTCGTTCATGCTGATTACGATCGCCCCAAAATATTTACCCGCGCCTGAGGTCGGGCTATACCTGCTGTTAGAAACACTCATCGGTCCGGTAATTGTCTGGTTGTTGGTTGACGAGGTTCCTCGGCGAAATGATTTCATTGGCGGCGCTGTTCTTTTGGTGGCGCTGGTTGGTCTCTTTACTTTCCGTATGTACCACACCGCAAAAAAAGAAGAGGCCATCAAGTAAATGATCGACCTCATTTCAGATGCAGTGTTACCGATCGCATGGATTTTGGCTCTTGGTTTCGGGTTAAAGCGGTATGCGGGGATCGGTGACGCTGTTTGGCGTGGCCTTGAGAAGATTTCGTATTGGGTACTGATGCCGAGTCTCTTGGTTGCCGTGATTATCCAAGCACCTGTGATAGCGATTCCTTGGGTATCACTGGTTGGGTCTTTATATGGAGTCGTTTGCATTTTGACAATACTTTTGTTGACCGGCTGGTGGGCAGGAATTTTTGGTTCGAGTTATGCTTCGTTTACCTCGGTCTATCAGGGAGTAATTCGGTTTAATACCTTTATTTCTCTCGCTTTGATGGCTGGGCTTCGTCCAGACTTGTTACCTCACCTAGGGATTTCGGCTGCGACCATCATCGTTGTTATTAATGTAGCCTGTGTCTCGGTGATGACAGCCAATCGCTCTGGCTTCGCTGTCGGTCATGTTTTTAAAGAACTGGCTAGGAACCCCTTGATCCTAGCCTGTGTGGTTGGGGGAGCAGGACGGGTACTTGGGATACCTCATGGCTTTCCGGTATCTGGGATGGCTTTAGTGGGTCAAGCCGCACTACCAATGGGGGTCCTTTGTTTAGGCGCGGGATTGCAGTGGCGGGCCGTTAAGGCTGGACTTGGGCTTGCATCTTTTTCAGTCGTAACGCAGCTATTCATTAAACCGTTTGTATTTTTCGCGATAGCTGGACTAATGGGTCTCACCGGCGATTGGCTATTAGTTGGGATATTATTGATGTGTGTTTCTACAGCCCCATCGAGCTTCATACTAGCGAGACAGTTGGGAGGGGATGCGCCTCTGATGGCAGGAATTGTCGCAATTCAGACGGTACTAGCTATCGCGACTGTACCGCTGGTCTTGTGGTTCGTTGAGAAAATGAATTGGATAAGCTTGCTATGAAGACCTGTGATTGTTTAGTTATCGGCGGGGGCATCGTTGGATTGACCCTCGCTCGCGANTGGNTNCAGAGACATCCACAATCTAAGGTGGTCGTACTTGAGAAAGAAGNGACCTCGGTCGCACACGGAACTGGACGTAACTCAGGGGTCGTACACTCAGGTATTTACTACGCAGAGGGCAGTTTACGGGCCCGACTCTGCGTGTCTGGTGCTCAGAAAATGCTCGATTACGTAAATGAGCATCGGTTGTGGAACGATCGGTGCGGTAAGCTGCTGGTCCCGCCAACTGAGTCGTCTCTTGATTCGATGGATGTTCTGCTAAGTCGCGGCCTGGCAAACGGGGTGGAAATNCATAAGGTCACTGGANGGGAAGCTTTGGAGCTNGAGCCACGAGTTAACACTCAGTTCGACCAAGCGCTCTANGTTCCTATCACGTCGGTGGTGAATCCNAGAGAAGTGGCNGAACNCGTTCGTAAGGATGTAGTCGAACGCGGCGGCGTCATTCATTACGGTACGCAAGCNACCGCAATTGACGCTCGCCGTGGGATAGTGCGGACGCGAATNGGTAGGTTTGAGACNGGNGCTGTGATTAATGCAGCAGGTCTGTTNGCTGATCAAGTGGCTGAGCGGGCAGGGTTGAAGACTCAGTATAGTTTCCAGCCGTTTAAAGGAAAGTATTGGAAACACAAAGATCCGGACTTCTCCATGCAGCGTCTGGTTTATCCGGTTCCTGATCTGAATTTGCCATTCCTCGGTGTGCATACTGCGCACAACNAAAAGGGCGAGGTNTATTTTGGACCGAGCTCGACACCTGTGATTGGCCGTGAGAANTATCAAGGTCTCGACGGCGTGACTTTGCGGGATGGGCTATCACTCACAGCGTCTTTGGTCGGTAAGTTTTTAAGAAATACTAATGGTCTTCGCACGCTATCAATTCGTGAGATGAAGCTGATGCGGCTGACCGGTGTCTGTAATGAGTTATCGAAAATTATCACGGGCGTGGAACCCCGGAGTCTTGAGCGTAGCCTTGTAAAAGTTGGTATTCGCTCACAAATATTCGATGCNAAGACACAACACTTGGTAAATGATTTTNTTGTCGTNCCGGATGAGCGTGTGGTTCATGTTTTGAACGCGATCAGTCCTGCNTTTACGGCAAGTTTCGCATTCGCTGAGTACATNTTGGATACNTNCTAATAGTAAGGATTGNCTGTGGATTTAGGGTTAAAAGGGCGTACCGCGATCGTGATGGGCGCCTCTCAAGGACTTGGTGAGGCTANCGCGTTGCAGCTAGCGGAAGAAGGTGCCCACGTCATATTGGTTGCGCGTCGTGAGGATGTCTTAAATGANGTGAAGAAACGCATCATTGAGGACGGTGGGTCCGCCGACATAGCGGTGTGTGATTTGTTCGANGTCAGTTCACGTNAATCGCTGTGCNAGCTGATCGANGGTCTCCCTCGGATCGACATATTGNTAGCAAACTCTGGCGGGCCAGCCCCCGGGATGGCTCCCGGAATAGCCTCTGACGTGTGGANCAAAGAGTTNGACGCCATGGTCGTNGGTTTGATTGAGATCGTNGATACCGCAGTTGCNCGCATGAAGTCCGCGAATTTCGGGCGGATCCTTGTCATTGGTTCGTCTGGTATCGTGGTCCCGATACCCAAGCTCGCGGTGTCAAACACCCTGAGNTCTGCTCTAGCCGGATACATCAAGACCCTNTCGGAGCANGTAGCTCCATTTGGCGTGACTTGCAACATGGTCNTTCCNGGCAGGATCGATACACCNCGTACAAAGGCGATCGACGCCGGCGGAGCAAAAGCGGAGAGCGTGGATGTTGAAGAAATACGGGCACGCTCTTGGGCNGGGATCCCGATGGGCCGTTACGGCACACCGCAAGAGTTTGCGTCAATGGTTGTTTTTTTAGCGAGCGACAGGGCCAGCTACGTGACGGGAATACAGGCACGAGTAGACGGCGGCTCGATGAAGTCGATAAACGTTTAACGACAGAGGGCTGGAAATACCGACGGGTGTGCGGCTATCATCGCNNAGTCGAGTGANGGATTACCGCAGGCCCGACNACAGATGNGGGTNGGCTAGACNCGTCGTCTGGCCACCTAGANGGGCCATCAAATTAGTTAATCAATAAAACGGAGAAAAATAATGAAGCGTCGTTCATTACTCACCCTCAGTGCNGCTGTCATAGCTGGCNCACTGACAATGTCTGGTGTGGCTTTAGCTAATGCTAAGGATTATGTCCTAAATACGGCATCCACGGGCGGTACATACCATCCGGTAGGAACAGCGATCGCCACTCTCACGAAGGTGAAACTGCTGCCTAAGCAGAAGTTTAGCCTGACAGCGGTCAATTCGGCAGGTTCAGGCGCGAATGTCCAGGCGATGGGAGCTGGCACCGCGGACTTTGCGATCTTACAAGGTTTGTTCGGCTCATATGCTGCGACNGGGACGGGTCCAGTGTCAGCCCCACAGAAAAATCTCCGTTCTGTAACCATGCTTTGGCAGAACGTTGAGCAGTTTGTGGTTGCCAACAGTGCAGTGAAAAANGGTACCGCATCGGATCTTTTGTCCNTGAAAGGCANNGGCGCCGGTATGGGTAAGCAAAACTCTGGAACGATCGGCTCGAACCGAGTGTTGCTCTCGGGGCTGGGGCTCGACATGGACAAAGACTTTGAGCTGATGTACGCGGGCTACACACCTACAGCAGATGCGTTAGCGAACGGCCAGATNGTGGCGGCCGGTATCCCTTCAGGTCCCCCAACCAGTGCGATCACAAAACTAATGGCTGGTAACGCAGGAAAGTTCACGATACTGAACGTAACCCCAGACGAAGCTAAAAAGATGGACGGCGGCCGACTACTTTGGACNCCNTANACCCTCAAGGCTGGAACTTACCCAGGACAAACCGCCGATATTCAGACGGTGGCTCAGCCCAATTTCNTAGCGGTAAACGCAAACGTGGACGAGAATCATGTTTATTTGTTGACCAAGACAATGTACGAGAACNTANCGTTCCTGCAGGCAATTCATCCTGCAACGAAGGTAATGGCTGTTGAGAAAGCGATGAACGGGTTGCCTGTTCCTCTTCATCCTGGCGCANCGAAGTACTACAAAGAAGTTGGGCTCAATATTCCGGCGCATCTTATCGCCAAATAACGGCAAACTAGTAGAGGCTAGGGATTCCCTGGCCTCTTCCTTTTGTTCGTGTCACAACTCCTAGGGAGTCGTTGATGACTCGTGAACATTGGTTATCGCTNGATGAGCNGTCTGTGGAGCTGTCGAGTCTGCGTTGGGCTCTGNTTNTATTCGCTGTGTGCTTCGCNTGCTGGCACGTGATGACCAATCTGCTGATCAATGAGGCACCCATTTGGCAAAACGCGATCCACTTTGGTGGTTTCGCTTTTCTCGCCAGTATTGTTTTCCCAGGTAAGCTTTTTGGTCGGTCCAACCTCTCGCTTGATTTGATTTACGGCGCTTCCGTGGCCGCGGCGGCTTGTTGGGTTGTCGCCGCGGAATCCCGAATTTACGAAGAAACGCTNGCTATCACTGGCCAATCTTGGCAGTTCAATATCGTTGACTGGACCGCTGGNTTNCTTCTTATCTTTGCGGCGCTCGATTTTTCAAGACGTGTCTCTGGATGGGTGATCCCTTTCCTGATCGTCGTGTCGATTTCCTACATTGTGTTTTTGGGTNAATATCTTCCCNGAGTCTTCAGAACGGCNAGTCTTCCCATCGATGACGTGTTATTCCGTACGATATATAACGATGAGGGNNTGTTCGGCATCCTAGCGAATATCTCATCCTCGAACATTGCACTATTTATGATTTTTGGNGGTTTCTTGGTCGTCTCTGGCGCCAGCGATTTTGTCATCGAGGTGTCGAAGGTTGTCGCGGGGAGAATTAGAGGTGGGGCGGCCTTCGTTGCGGTATTATCATCTGCGCTGACAGGGACCATCAGTGGCTCAGCCGTCGCCAATACGGCGTCGACAGGTGTCATCACGATCCCATTAATGAAGTCATCAGGCTTCAGAGGGCGGTTTGCGGCGGGAATTGAAGCCGCTGCATCGACGGGTGGTCAATTGATGCCTCCAATCATGGGTGCGGGCGCCTTCGTCATGGCAAGCTACACGTCGATTCCCTACGCAACAATCGTGGCGGTCTCAGTTATTCCCGCATTTCTTTATTTCTTATCGGTCGCGTTCGTGGTCCGAATTGAGGCGGTCAAGCATCGGGTTGGCGAGGGGATCGATATGTCGATCAGTCGTGCAAAAATTGCGTCAGGTGCGCTGACATTCGTGATTCCACTCGGAGTGATGATCTATCTCCTGATGACTGGAGTGACGCCGTCATTTGCGGCCTCCGGAGCCATCGGCGTTCTCATTGCGACTTCCTGGATCTCGTGGGTTATCGGTCGCATTATGGATTCCAATGATATGCAATCGAACGTGATGAATTTCAGGCGCGTTTGTCAGGCGTGTCTGTTTGGGATTCGCGGCGGAATTTTGACTGCCATCCTCATGGTGTCAATCGGCGTGATCAACAANGCGATCGTCACGAGCGGGATCGGAAATGGCTTTTCTNTNATGATNGCGCAATGGTCCCAGGGCTCGCTGGTGATTGCGATACTGCTAATTGGGCTCGCCTCACTGGTGTTAGGGATGGGTCTCCCGGTGACGGCAGCCTATATCATCATGGCNATTTTGTGCGCTCCGGCTTTAGCAGGGATATTGGCGGATACATTGATCGTCGAACAATTGATGGTGGGACTGACGGANCCAGCGCAGGCAGCCATGTTCATGCTCGTCGATAGTCCNNATGCGGCCAAAGTGATGACTGGCATGTCTCNCGAGGAGGCCACCGCCTTAATGTCAGCTGTTCCTTTTGAGGTCGCGATGACGATGCGGCCGATGTTNGTTGATGCAGAGGCACTCATGGGCTTTTTGCTAGTGGCTCATCTGATTATCTTTTGGCTAAGTCAGGATAGTAATGTCACACCGCCTGTCTGTTTGGCAGCCTTTACTGCTGCTGGGATTGCCAAGTCTCCACCCATGGCGACAGGGTTTCAGTCATGGAAGGCGGCCAAAGGACTCTATGTAGTGCCACTTTTGTTTGCCTACACACCCCTTGTNAATGGAACCGTCATTGAGATGTGTCAGATTGGATTTTTTGCGCTTTTCGGCATTTATGCAATCAANGCGATCATCGCTCGTTTCTCAGAGGGCCCCTTAGCCTTATGGCACTGGCCACTCTTAGTCATCGGATCCGCCTTATGTTTTGTGCCACTTGATCTGATGAGTAATGTCATTGGCGCNATGTCGGTGAGTATCGTCGCCGTTTTAACCCACCGCCGTAATCNGTTGTTCAGCGTGACGCCATCGTAGTCCGTTCTATGGTTTAATCTCANACTAGAGTGTTACCTTATGGAGTNCNTTATGCGTGTTGTNTTGNTGTTTGGTCTGTTCGCTTTANTGACCGGTTGTGTTTCAATCTTCTNACTTGATTATTTATGCAACACGANCCGCATCGTATTCGTTTAGACGCTAGCCGAGAGCTGCACGCGCGTCCCTTCCCGATTTTGAGTGCCACATGCAGGCTGGTTCACNTTTGCGTTCGAGTCTCCCCGACAACAAGAGACGAAGTCAGAGCCTGGCTCAGAGAACGGGTCAAAGATTTTCCGGAGGATTTCCAGGGTCATTGGGAGCGTCCGGGTGCAGACTCCTGGATTCGAGTCGAGCGTCACACAGAGTTTGTTGCAATCACNCAAGTGGTACCGAGAGGTCTTCAATTTACGGAAGTTGCCGACTCAGCATGGCTTGATCGAGCTCCGCAGGATGTTTTAGTGCTTGCGCGATTGACATCNTNGGTGGGNGGAGAGATGCCGGCGGACGTCGAAGCNGTGAGTACCTTACGACANGGTGCCGTGACAGCCGGGAGCAACTTCACACCAGATAACGCCGGTTTTACGTCCTGGACGGTATCGTTTGCTCAAGATCCAGGTGATGAGCCTGCCGGTCGATTGTTGCAGATGATTTTAGAAATCGAGACCTATCGAACGCTTGCTGTGATGGGTATGGATCGTATCCGAGCCGTACATCCGATTCTTCAGCGCGTTNCAAATAATCTACCACGCGAGANAACAGAGATGATGGAGCACGANGCGATGATGGCGACGTTGGCATCATTGTCAGCTCAGGAAAGCGAGTTACATTCAGTTTGGGAAAAACTGGCGTGGCGAGTTGGCGCAAATCAGGCCTATCATGAACTCGTGTTTCAGCGTCTTGATCAACTGAGAGCACATGGTCTTGAGGGCTATGTGGGTATCCGTCATTTCCTGAAGCGTCGACTGACCCCGGCNGTATCGACTGCTGAGACGGTGATGCGCCGGCGTTCAGAGTTGGCCGATCAGATNGACGAAAGGGCGCAACTACTTCGAACACAGTTGCAATTGAATCTCCAAAGCCAAACACGTGATTTGCTTGCGAGCCTAGACCNAAGCGCGGTGAGACAAATTCGGTTGCAATCGGCGGTCGAAGGTCTTTCGACTGTGGCTATAGCCTACTACGGTGTTGGACTGATCTCGCCGATGATCGAACCGTTCGTTGATCCAGCCATGAGAGATTGGGTTAAGGCAGGTGTAGCNCCGGTTATCATCGGCCTTGTCTGGTGGACGCTATCAAGGATTCGGAACCGGGTCGGTCATAACACCTAGCGCGGTTGCCTCTGNCTTGGTAATGANCTGATTGTGCTGGTTGACGAAAATAACCTGCGNTGAGTGCGTCTTTGCTTCGATCTCAGTGAACTGGCCGAAGGCCGCAAGAATCAAAATGTCNCCAACTCGAGCGCGGTGAGCGGCTGATCCATTGACCGAGATGATCCCTGAACCACGCGGNGCCTCGATCGCATAGGTGNCNAATNNCTCGCCATTGGTGGTGTTCCAGAGGTGAATTTNTTCGTTAGGAAGAATGCCAGCTGCATCCATCAAGTGTTGATCGATAGCAAATGAACCAATGTAATCGACTTCGGCAGCCGTGGTAGTGACTCGGTGTAGCTTACCGATCATCATCGTTCGTAACATGGAATCCTCCCTGAAAGCGCGCATCATAAAGAAGAATACTGCGATGCACAAAATTTCTCCCCAACTTCCGTCATGGCTGATATGGAGAGGGAACGACCAGTGGTTGGTGCAACTAGCGATTCGCTCAGGAGCCAAGGAAACTCTAGCTAATGGAGAGCTTGGCGGACGACTGAAACTCTCAATTAAAGCACCACCGATTGAGGGGTGGGCGGACCAAGCGATTGTGCAATCGATTGCGCTCGCAGCGGGAATTCCGACATGCCGCGTTAAGCTTGTGAGTGGGGCGAAATCGAAGCACAAAATCTGGTGATCGAAATGCCCGAAGAGGGGTCTGATTCACTCGCGAAACAGCTCGCCTCAATTGGTCACTAATCGACCATCAAATCTTGCACATATTGCGGTAAGGCAAAAGCGCCATGATGGATCTCAGGCGTATAGTAACTCAATCGAGGCAACACTCGCGATCGCCCAGCCAGATCATGAACTGACGGGATCTTGAGTGTTGATTTGCTGGCGAAACCCATGGCCATGGCACCGCCTGTGTAGGTCGGTACCGGTGTTAAATAAAACGTCCGTGTTTGAAACGAGGATTGCCAGCGGCGATATGTATTGGTGACTTCGTCACCTTGCATGAAAGGCACACCATTTTGTGTGATCAAAATGCCAATGTCGGTCAATGCTCTGGCACACCCTTGGTAAAAGCCCGATTCGAAAAGCACTTCACCAGGGCCGATTGGGTCAGTCGAATCTGTGATGATGACGTCGAACTGTGCTTGGTTATTGGCAATAAAACGTGCACCATCATCAATTACCAGATTAAGACGTGGATCACTGAATGCTCCGTCGGAATGTTTCGGAAAATATTCGATGCACATGTCCACGACGGCACGATCGATTTCGACCTTCGTCACTGATTCAACGCTCGGGTGTTTCAACACTTCGCGCAGAATACCGCCATCACCGCCACCGATAATTAATACGTTCCGTGGGTTAGGATGCGTGTTCATCGGCACGTGGACCATCATCTCGTGGTACACAAACTCATCAGCTTCAGTGGTTTGTATTACACCATCGAGCGCCATGACACGGCCGAACCTTGGATTTTCAAAAATCACCAGCTGTTGATAGTCAGTGGTGGCCTCGAACAATGTCTGCCCTTGCTCAAAATTTTGCCCCCATTCTGAATAGAGCGTTTCTTGGTAGCGCATTAACGGATTTTACCGCGGCGTTCTTCAAGAACTTCCGATCGAGAGGGGTGGAAGTAGCGACCTAAAATTTCGACTGCACGGTGAGGATTCGAATCACCACACATAAACACATCGAAAGCTGCGTAGTCTTTTTCAGGCCATGTATGCACGGAGATGTGCGATTCAGCCAACACAGCGACGCCACTAATCCCGCCATTCGGCGTGAAGTGGTGCAGGTGTATGTGTAAGAGTGTGGCGTTGCACTCATCGACGCATGCTCGCATTGCTGCTTCCATCCGCTCGAGGCAATCGAGGCCTTTGGCGCCCCAGAGATCGATGATGAGATGTGTTCCAGCGAAAACTTCGCCGTCTCTACAAATGAAATGATCGAGTGATTGATCTCGATCTTCGATTTGATCGTGTTGTGGCCAACTAGGTGTGGCAACCGCAGTCAAGGTTGTGCTCAATTCAGGTGATACCCCCTAGATCCAATTAAACAATATTCATGCGATCCACTCGTCGTTCTGGAGGTATCGCGCGATTAAAAGAGCATAAATCCTCGTGTTATCAGCTCAAGTAGCGCGAAGTGTATTGATTTCTGACCGGTGTGCAAGGAAAAAATATCCAAAGAAC
>PAFS01000036.1 GCA_002705325.1 Gammaproteobacteria bacterium
CTCATGGTCACAGCCTCTGAAACCGGAACCATAGAGCGTATTTCGATAGCCACACCTTCAGCACCTTCATTAACAACTCCGTTTGATCTCGATGGTGGCGATGTTACTGCAGTCGCTGTGCATGGAGATCTTGTTGCAGCATCGATTAAGGTGAAGCCTGCTGATGCTGCCGGAATGGTGAAGCTGTTTGATAGCAAAGGCTTATTGCTTTCGACGTTTGAAACAGGTGCATTGCCTGATAATGTTGCGTTTTCCCCAGATGGTCGCTATCTGCTCACCGCAAATGAAGGCGAACCATCCGATGATTACAGCGTCGACCCAGAGGGTGGATTCACACTCATCGACCTAGCGTCTGGTCCTCAAAACGCAACTGTGACCCAAATTGGNCTCACTGATTTTGATGTTCCAGCTGGCGCTCGCGTCGTGAAGCCAGGTCAGAGTTTCGCTGCAGATGCTGAACCTGAGTACGTGGCTTTCTCAGCTGACGGGTCGACTGCATACGTGACTCTTCAGGAAAATAACGCAGTCGCAGTGATTGATATCAATGCAAAAAAAGTGGCAGATATCGTTGGTTTAGGCGTTAAGAACGTTTCACGCATGAGCCATGACATGTCGAATAAAGATGGCGGCATTAACATGAAGCGCTGGCCTGTGTTGATGATGTATCAACCGGATGCGATCGCAACATACGAAATCAACGGTGCGACTTACTTGGTGACAGCCAACGAAGGTGACGCCAAAGACTACGATGGTTTTTCAGAAGAGACACGTGTTGCGAAGCTCACGCTCGACAAAACGATGTTCCCGAATGCCGAAGAGCTTCAAAAGCCAGAGCATTTAGGTAGGCTCAAAACAACCACCACCATGGGCGATACCGATGGCGACGGCGATCATGATCTGATCTATGCCTACGGCGGACGTTCATTCTCGATTTGGTCAGAAGAGGGCCGCCTGGTTTTCGATAGCGGAAATGCGTTCGAACACATCATCTCAAAGCGTTCCCCTGACGTTTTTAACGCCAACGGTGGNNCGGAAGAAAAAGATGATCGATCAGATGACAAGGGACCTGAGCCTGAAGCATTGGCATTAGGAACAATCGNTGATCGTACTTATGCATTCATCGGGATGGAGCGTAACAACGCGATCTTTGCTTACGACATCACGCTACCTTCAGATCCTCATCTGGTCGGTTACATGATGCCGTCAGCTAGCCATAACTCACCTGAAGGTTTGGAGTTCATCGCAGCCAAAGANAGCCCAACCGGTAAGCCTTTGTTGGCGATTGCGTTTGAAATGACGGGNACCGTTGCNCTGTATCAGATCGACTAGTATTTCGATTCAATGAAGAGGAGACTGAGNTCAAANACAGACCTCAGCCCTTGACTATCTCGCATNTGCCCCTANNGACCGNTTNTNANATAGATAATTCGGTAATCGAACATAGTCGTCGACNCAACGTCTGTTTGACTCGGCGCGATTGAAAAAATTGGAGGCACAATGCCTATCCAGACTCCCGCGTGCGACATTGGCATGCCTGCAAAATCATTCNTGTTACCGGACGTTAATGGCCAACTGTGGGATCTGGATGATTTCAATCAAAAGTCAGGTCTGGTCGTNGCGTTCATNTGTAACCACTGTCCGTACGTCAAGGCAGTGNTTCAGGACTTCGTCAATGATGCCAATCAGCTTCTCGACGAAGACGTCGGTGTTGTGGCGATCATGTCGAACGACTATCGGGCGTATCCTGATGACAGCCCGGAGAAAATGTTTGATTTTGCAACGTCGTACGGATTTCGATTCCCGTATCTTCTCGATGAGAGCCAAGAAGTTGCGAGAACGTACGATGCCGTTTGTACTCCAGATTTTTTTGGATTTGATGGAGCGCGCCACCTTCAATATCGAGGTCGACTTGATAACTTGCGGATGGAGCGAGAGGGAGACCGATCTCCAGATCTTGTCAACGCGATGCGCGAGATNAANACGACNGGGCGTTTTTCTGGGGTGCAACTGCCATCCGCTGGTTGTTCCATCAAGTGGAAGTCTTGATGCGAAAGACCNTGAGATCGTTTTGGATACACGACGGTGATGATCGACCCTGAGATGTGTATCCGCAGTGATNAGTTTCCAGACGTTGGTTCCAAACGATCAGTTTGAATTCACAGGGTCTGGTTGTCGCATTCAACCAAACCAAATCAACAATAAGACATTGCTAACGTCATCAATTGATCAAATTGAGACGATACCATGTAGCGCCGGANTGGAATGGGGTGGGTTCGTGTGGCTTTTGCCGGTCAAGGATTGAATATGAANTCGATTAAGTACTCATCGCGTTAGTGAGGATAAAAAATGCGGCTTNTCGTCTGTTGTCTTTTAGTCTGTTCGGTGNGTGTCTCTGCCGACACACGGATTGGTTTCGGCTCATGCTTCAATCAAGACAAGAGCGCCGAGATTTGGAAGGCAATCGGTGGCTCTAACCTCAATGGATTCCTATTTCTAGGCGACAACATATATGCCTCGCGCAACTTCAGTCGGGCCAAACTCGAAACCGCATACTCAAAAGCCAATGGAGTGATCCCCTGGGATCGCTTGGGACCAATCCAAGCCACATGGGATGATCATGATTTCGGTCGAAACGACGGNGGTGCGGACTTTAGCGAGAGATTAGTCAGCCAGCGTCTATTTTGGCAGTTTTTTGGCCCGCGCATGGACGTCTCTAAACCCGCTTCGGCGGGCGTTTATAATTCAGCGACTCGTGCGATCGAGGGGAATCAAGTTCAGATCATTGCGCTTGACACGCGTTCTTTTCGAGGTCGACTCAAGCCAACACTCATCCGTAACACGCCAGGCGCTGAGCGATATGTTCCGAATTCGGATGAGTCTCAGTCCATGCTTGGTGAGACGCAGTGGGCTTGGTTAGAGGATCAGCTGAGCATGCCGGCAGACATCCGAATTATCATGAGTTCGATTCAGGTGATCGCTGAAGGGCACGGCTGGGAGCGTTGGGGGAACCTTCCGCATGAGCGTGACCGATTGCTTGATCTCTTAAAACAGCGCGAGTCGAGTGAGCTATTGTTACTCTCAGGTGATCGGCATATAGGGGGTGTTTATCAGATTGAGCATGGCAACGAGCGGTTTATCGAAGCTACATCAAGTGGCTTGAATATGGCTTGGAGTCAATCGACTGAGTATTTACCGAATCAAGTGGGAACCCCGATCCGGGGGAACCACTTCGCAGTGCTGGTGATCTCTCAATCTGGCTTGGAGCGTGTGACCTGGCACGCCGACGACGGCTCGCAGCTGTCCTCGTTCCGATTCGACTGAAACCAACAGCTTCGTATGGGCTATAGATCGGCGGGAGGTTAGCCCGAGTCCTATTGGACTCCTCAGCAAAATCTTAGATGACTTCCAACGTGCTCGCGTTAATCGGATATCACCTGTCGATGCAAGGGACTTATTTCTCAGCACGATCAGCTGAGACTTCGATATGTTGCCTCGATTGGCGACCCTGAACTTTTTGAAGCTGACGGTGTCCAAATCCCAATAACGAGAAAATATAGAGGAGGATTGGTATGGGTACGTTGTATTGCGTTGGGACCTATTCGTCGGCAGCGCTCAAGGGCTTTGTGGCGAACCCAGCACAGGATAGGAAACAAATTGTTGAAGCGATGACGGCTTCAACGGGAATTGAATTAGTCGACTTCCAAATTACTCGAGGTATCTTTGATTTTGTTGCTGTTTGTGAGGGGACTATCGAACAAGCGATGGCAATTAAGATTGCTGTGGGCACAACAGGATCGTTTGATCAGTTCCACATTCTAGAATCGATCGATATCTCGAAGGCAGCGACTCTCGCGCAAACCACATTAGCCAATTACGTTCCACCTCAAGGGTAGTTGCTAGTAGAAATGCTAGTTACGAGACCTTACATCTAAAAGATTAGGTAGGTAGGAGGAACGATTTTGGAGAAATTGATCCAGAGATCATTCGTGATTGGCGAAAAGGTATTACTTGTCATAATCACACTCCTGACCTGTGTGGCTGTGGTATTGGAACTTACCGAGCTGGTGGGATCGCAATCAGTGGGCTTGGCTGATTTGCTGCTATTGTTCATTTATCTCGAAGTCTTTGGGATGGCGGTTGCTTACTATCGCGCGCAAACACTTCCAGTGACCCTGCCGGTATTAATTGCGATTACTGGCATAACACGGCTGATCATCCTCCAGGGCAAAGACTTTGATCCCTCGATTTTATTGTTCGAGGCAGGTGCCATTTTCCTTCTGGCTGTTTCTTTTGCAGTTTTAACGTGGGCTAATACCAGGCTACAAAAAATAAAACCACTGATCGCCGATGAGGATTAATGATTACAAGTAAGTCGCCTGCATTCAAATAAGCTATGTAAGCGAGGTTCTTCATGTTTCGTGGTTCTCAAGCGAGTTTGGTCATGATCGTGTTTGATTTAACCGTTCAAATTAACCAGGCTGTAACTTTTGCCGATGAGCTCAGGGCTGATGGCCAAGTGATGACAGATCTCGAACTCTTTGAATTTAGTGAAGAGACTCGCTTCACAGGGCGCCTATTGTCTGCAAGCAAAACCTACCCACCCATCACGATGAGACGACAATGCTAATGAAACGCAGATGGAGCTTATGAAAAATTTAATTATCTTTACAGATCTCGATGGGTCTCTCTTGGATACGGATAGCTACACAGCTTCTCCGGCCGACTCATTGTTTGAGCTTTTGGACAGTCANNGNGTACCGGTTATTTTCAATTCTAGTAAGACTTTCCCGGAGATGATTAAGATCAGGCGGTTGATGGGGAATCATCAGCCGTTTGTGGTTGAAAATGGGTCCGCGGTCTACGTACCACTTGATCATGAAATCGCGGCTGCCGAGGGGCTTGAATCAATCCATGGGTATCGACGTTATGTACTCGGGGAAGCGTATCAACTGATCCATGGCTTCCTGAGATCGATACAGACTGAGTTTCGATACAAAGCGCTCATGGAGATGTCAGAGGCCGAATGTATTAAGGTAACGGGCCTGGCTCGCACTGATGTGGTCATGGCGCAAACACGTGAGTTCTCAGAGCCGCTCCTTTGGCTCGACAGCGAGGATGCGCTAAAAGCGCTAGCGACGAAGGCGGCAGCGGCAGGCTTTCATCTGGTGATGGGTGGGCGCTTTGTCCACTTGATGGGATCAACCGATAAAAATTTGGCGCAACGCTGGTTAATAAACCAAATGAGGCAAATCCACGGCAAAGACTTCAAGGTAATGGCTCTAGGCGATAGCGAAAACGACGCGCAAATGTTGGCAGATGCCGATTATCCCGTTTTGATTCGATCCGAGAAACATAGTTTTCCAAACATTAAAACAAAGGCAACTGTCTACCGAACGACTCGCACTGGTCCAAGCGGCTGGCATGAGGCGGTCAGAAGAATCTTTTCACAACAACTTATTTGAGGGTCGAGCGGATGGGAGATTTCTACCAAACCGGGATTGTGACCACGCTTCACAATCTCACACAGCGTCCCACGGATGCCCTAGAGTCCGAGCTTTTGGCGTTCTCGAAACACAAACGGCTTGGGCTGATACTTCCCTGTCTCTACTCCGAGCTAGAAACCGAAGCGATGCCGAATATCGTTCGAGAACTTAGCCATGTTCCTTATCTTTCGCAATTGATCATCGGGCTCGACTGCGCAAACCAAGAGGAGTATCGAAAGGCTCTTGTTGTGTTTAGTCAACTCCCGCACGACATCAAAGTACTCTGGAATGATGGACCAAGATTGCGAGCGATTGATCAGAAACTAAGGGAGGCAAAGCTTTCCCCAGATCAGATGGGTAAGGGGCGGAATGTGTGGTTTTGCATGGGGTACGCCCTCGGCTCAAACCAGGCAGATGCCCTTGCGATTCACGATTGCGATATTGTCACCTACGATCGCGGGCTACTTGCTCGCTTGTTATACCCGGTCGCCCATCCACAATTTAATTATGAGTTTTGTAAGGGTTATTATGCTCGTGTTTCCAATGGAAAAATGAATGGCCGGGTGACCCGGTTGTTAGTGACACCGCTATTGCAAACGCTCAAGCGAATATTTGGATCATTAGAATACTTGGATTATCTAGATAGTTTCAGATATCCGCTTGCTGGTGAGATGTCCTTCAATCGCGATGTAATTAAGGATCTTCGCATCCCATCAGATTGGGGACTGGAGATCGGTATTTTGAGCGAAATGACTCGTAACTATTCCACAAAACGTCTTTGTCAGGTCGATATCGCAGATCGCTATGACCATAAGCATCAGGAGCTATCGCTAGATGATGCGAATACTGGTCTGTCTCGAATGTCTATCGACATCAGTAAGGCCATTTTCAGAAAACTCGCCACCAATGGAATCGTTTTCAATCAAGAAACTTTTAGAACCATCAAGGCGATGTATTACCGCGTCGCCCTCGACTTTGTTGATCACTATAAAAGTGACGCTGCGATCAATGGACTGGATTTGGATTTGCATCGGGAGGAGAAGGCTGTCGAGTTATTTGCTTTGAACTTAATGAAAGCTGGGAATCACTTCTTGGAAAACCCGACTGAGAGACCATTCATTCCCAGTTGGAACCGAGTCAATAGTGCGTTACCGGACCTAATGGATGAGCTGTTGAAAAGTGTCGATGCCGATATGCGAGAATTTNGTTAGGTGAACAGTTCAGCATTTATTCAAAAGGTCACTGGATATCTAGCGGAACTCTACCCTGATCATGACAACACGCTATTGAAAGACCAATGCCTGGCGGCAATGGAGATCACTGAGATTGGTTCCGTGCCGGAGGTTCGAGAAGATTACTGGAGTTGCGAAGAGGTCGTTTTGATTACCTATGCAGACAGTGTCACATCAGACTCTAAAACTCCACTTGAAACCTTGAAGCACTTTGCAGATCAATACTTATCCGGACGCATCTCGACGATCCATATTCTTCCGTTTTTTTCGTACAGTTCGGACGATGGATTCAGTGTGATTGACTATTCGGTAGTGAATCAAAGCCACGGCGATTGGGATCAAATCGAGGCGATTGGCGAGAATTTCAAATTGATGGGAGACGTGGTTTTAAATCATTGTTCTGCGCGCAGCTTATGGTTTGAAAACTTTAAAGAGGGAAGGAATCCAGGGAAAGATTTTTTTATCACCGTGAAACCAGATGCGGCCCTTAATGAGGTTGTAAGACCGCGCACCACAGATCTGCTGAGGCCGACCCGTACAACACTTGGTGAGGTTTTCGTNTGGTGCACCTTCAGTCACGATCAANTGGATCTCAATTTTAAAAATCCTGTTGTATTGGTNGAGTTTTTGAAAATCATTCGNCGTTATCTTGAACATCGTATTTCTTGGTTCAGGCTCGATGCGGTTGGATTCCTCTGGAAAGAGTTAGGTACCTCATGTATCAACCTCCCGAAGACCCACTTGATCATCAAGTTGATCCGGTTGCTGGTTGAGAATAGATCGGAAGACGCGATTATCATTACAGAAACGAATGTCCCGATTCTTGAGAATTTGAGCTATTTCGGTGATCAGGATGAAGCTCACTTAATTTATAACTTTTCACTTCCGCCATTGCTCATCAATACTCTAATTACTGGTGACGCAACGCAGCTGAAGCGTTGGATGATGACGATGCCATCAGCCAAGATGGGAAATGCGTATTTCAATTTTTTGGCATCGCACGATGGAGTCGGACTCAGACCAGTGGAGGGGCTTCTGTCGACAGCCGAATTAAAAAATTTGACTGATACGATGGTGGAGTTCGGGGGTCGGCTAAGCTATCGAGCGACGCAATCCGAAACCGATCAACCCTATGAGATCAATATCGCGCTGTGGGATGCGCTTGCCGGGACAGACAAACAGGGCAAAGATGACTTCCAGTTCGAACGGTTTATTTGTGCGCATGCAATACTCCTCGCACTTGAGGGTATTCCAGCAATCTACATCCATAGCCTTTTAGCNACAAAAAATGACCATTCCCGNGTTGAAAATACAGGCAATCTGCGTTCTATCAATCGTCATNTTTGGGACCAGGATGAGCTCGAGTTACATCTTGGAAATCNAGAGTCCCACCATCGCANGGTGTTGGTGAGGCTCCTTGAGTTAATCCAAACGAGAAAACAGCAGAAAGCCTTCCACCCGAATGCGACAATGTTGACGCTGAGTCTGGGATCTGGATTGTTGGGATTCTGGAGGCAAAGTCTCGATCGTGAGCAAAAAATCTTCGCGATATTCAACATCAGTAAAGAGATGAGAACCCTTCCGATGGAGACTTTAAATCTGACTATAAAGCAGCGCTGGATTGACTTGATCAGCGGAGTTGACTTCATTGACCGGAGCGGGACCCTTGAACTTGGCCCTTATGATTTTCTCTGGATTGGTAATCAGAAATAGTCAGCTTTTCTGAGAGATTAGGTGCGTTTGCTTCGGCCAGAATGGTTCTGGCCAGAGGGTTTGCCTTGTCACAATGTTATGAGTCTTCTGGTTCGGGCGGTTTTTGGTTGCTGAAGGTACACGGCTGTAGTTGCCCCGGTTGCTCGCCNACCCAGAACATCACCATTAATCCNTCTGAGACACCTGATGGAGTATCGCAACTCGATCCGCGGTTGATCATTAAATCAGGNTCNGTGAAACGGAACCCTTCGTGGTAACACGCNTCAACGCCATCGGTNTAAATCTCGGCTANGGTCGATCGTTTGTAGGTATTTGGCGATTCGGTCCATATTTCGAGGCTCACGGGGTGATATCGCGGCTCAGTAACCGAAACTTTGAGCCGATATTTCTTCTGGTTNGCGACGCATGCGTCAAATCGGACTCCGAACTCATTGGTGCAAACGATAAATCCAGTCGGCGATAACCCGCAGACNTCGCCCCAGTAACTTGATCCTAGAGACTTCGAAGGNTCGACCGAATTCGCATTGNTATANAAATAAACGCCCCCGCCGCCACCGAGGACGACGAGACTAGCAAGGGCGATAAGGNTNTTTTTTTTCATNATNGTCTAACTTGCATTGAATCTCACGCNACTGTATTCGANTGNCTGGACGGGCTTAAAATGCNGGGCCTGTTTAGNTAATCGGATTCAATTTTCAGAGCTTGAACGCGTGCGTAGTAACCCATTAGTACCCTCATTCGCTTAACATTCGTATAGTAAGACTTCGACAGTCGCCATAAATAAAGCCCGGAGAACATCATGTCGACCCAAAATGCAACGGCAGAAAAAATTTCCCTGTATCAGCCTGACCAACAAGGCCTTATATTTCCTGAAATTACAGCTTTTGAGAGCGTTGCCGATGAACGCGACTATCGGAAAAAGCATTTGGTTGCAGCCTGTCGGGCATTCGATTATCACGGCTTTGATTATGGATTTGCCGGACATCTGACGATCCGCGATCCCGAGTTTCCAGAACTCTACTGGACGAATCCGATGTGTATCCATTTTTCTCAGGTACGTATGTCAAATTTGATTCTGGTCGATCACCAGGGTCGGGTCATTGAGGGCGATCATGCGGTGAATCGGGCAGGTTTTGTCCTGCACGGGGCGGTCCACGAACAATACCCAGANGTGATTGCGATGTGTCACGCGCATACCGTCTATGGNACCGCGTGGTGCTCAACNGGACGACCGCTGGACATGATCAGCCAGGATGTGGCCGCTTTTTACANCAGTCACGTGGTCGTNGGCGCGTCNAGTGGNGCTGTTGCTGTCGAGGAAGAGAGTGGACTGACCGTTGCCAAAGCCATTGGCGCTCATCGCGGGATTCTTCATCAAAACCATAGTCTTTAAACAACCAGTCAACACAGTATTGACGACGCAGCGTTTTGGTTTATCGCTCTTGAACGTTGCTGTCAGCAGCAGATGCTTGTCGAATCGACTGGCGTTAAACCGCAACTGCTTGATGACAAAACAGCAGCCTACAGTCGTGAACATGTCGGCAGTGACTACATCGGTTGGTTGCATTTTCAGACACTGTATCAACATTTTGAGGCAACTCAGCCCGATATGTTTTTATAACCTGATGANGTTCCATATCGTCTGACGGTTGAATCCACACNGGGTNGACCGCCGGCNTTCAGATTTGCGCGTTGATTGTCTGTGGTAGACGTGCGANACGAAGCCTTAGNGTATATTGTGAGNNGCTTGGCNAGGTTCCAGTGATCNGTACTNACTTTGGATTGACNAACATGACAACGAGACGAGCACGATCCAATGAATCGAAATGAAAGCTATTTACACAGCGCTTTTATCGGGCTCTTGCGTTCGCTCCGTTGGAGTTATCTCCCGCCGTTAATGGTGTACCTCGCAGCAGGGATTTCCGGGTTGACCGCGATCGTGGGCACCTTTTTCGTCAAGGATTATTTAGGTCTGTCGGCCGCATTCTTGGCTNGTCTTGGATTTTGGGCTGGACTTCCCTGGGCACTCAAGATGCCCCTCGGTCATCTGGTGGANCTGTTTTGGCGACACAAGACGTATTTTGTGTACCTCGGTGCGCTCGTCATTACTTCGAGTTTGGTCATTATGTTTGGTCTCATCGCGCATACCGAGATGATGCGTGCCGTGATGTCAGTTGAGGCATGGTATGTCATNAGTGTGATCCTAGCCCCGGTTGGNTATGTGCTCCAGGATGTNGTGGCAGACGCCATGACCGTCGAGGCGGTACCGACAAACGATGAATCGGGTCGACCGCTTCCAGCGTCAGATATCAAAGAAATGCATACAACGATGCAGGCATTGGGTCGCTTTGCGGTGATTGGCGGAAGTTTGTTAGTCGCGCTTCTGAATGTCGTTTTGTTCAGCGATGTTGAATCATTGACTGAAAATGCCAAGCGCTCGGTGTATGCAAGTATCTATTTATACGCTCTAGCCATACCCTGTGTCTCGATAGCAGGCGTGATTTTGGCGAAGTACCTTCGTCATGCCNAATCTNAAAATCGTGAAACGACGTCAGAGATTCGTCCGAATTGGGCGGTACTGAATGGCAGTTTACTTTTTGTCATTTTTTCAGTCTCCGTTGGCAGCTTTGATATCCCCTTTGCTCAGGAAANTGTATTCCTCGGGTCCATGGCGATTATTGTCTATTTAATGGGCCAACTATTGGGCTACTTGAGTGCAGAAACGCGGCTGATGGTTGNTGGTACAGCGATTGCGATNTTCGTCTTTCGGGCNGTACCTTCACCCGGGCCCGGTTTGACCTGGTTTGAAATCGATGTGCTTTTGTTCGACGAGCAGTTTTTGTCGATCTTGGCGGCGATTTCTTCGGCCTTGACGTTGCTTGGTATCATTTTGTTAAGGCCGCTGNTCGCGCATTATTCGATNGCTCGAATTATCGTTATGTTGTCATTGATTGGTGGATGTCTGTTCTTGCCAAGCATTGGCATGTATTACGGGTTACATCAATGGACNGCAGCACTGACAGGNGGGATGGTTGATGCGCGATTTATCGCGATCCTGAATACGGCTCTCGANTCACCCNTGGGTCAAATCTCAATGATTCCGTTANTNGCTTGGATCGCGAAAAATGCNCCCGATGAGTTGAAGGCGACCTTTTTCGCAGTCTTTGCATCCTTTACCAACTTNGCGTTATCAGCGAGTGCATTNGCGACGAAGTACATNAATCAAATTTTTGANGTNTCACGGCAAATCATTGATCCAGTCACTCAACAAGTCACAACAGCCGCTGATTACNCTGAACTTGGNTTGCTATTGATTGCTGTGGCTCTGATTACCATTGTGCTCCCGATTGCAGTTGTTGCCGTGATTCAGAGGAGTCCGCTCCGATCANCAGACTGAGACGATTAGTGCTTGGGAATGGGATGAAGGCCGTGTTCATCAAGCAACATTGAGATCTGCTGATTGACAAGCTTGAGAATCTGTTCTGTGANCACCTGATTGCCTGACGTCGATACTGCACGCAAATACTGGATGCCAAGTTCCTGGTAACGGAGAAAATCATCAGTTGGCTCGTTCGTCAGCTCATGAATCGCATNTTCGATCCGCTCCATTTCGCCAAATCGGTTCATGATGTTGGCGATCGCTCGATAGGTCACAAGTGCTTGTGCTTCCGTATCGAGTTTGAGCCTCAACGAAGCGACACGGACCATGGTTCGACCAAATCCGTTAAAAAATCCGAGAACGATTGGATGAAAGGCGATGGTTTCAGCAACCGCTTCAGTCTGATCAAGGCCACGAGCAAGTCCCAATACGTCTGGAAACGCCTGAGTCAAGTCATCGGCATATTGGCTCAANTCAGATGGATTTTCGATACGCATGGTTTGCTATCTCCGCTGATCTTCTTCAGTTCGTGCCACATTGACGTGCTCACAAATCATCGTCAGGTTCTTTTCANTTGCTCAGTATGCATGAGTCGAATGATGAGTCGGATCGCTTGTGTGCTTTTNGTTGGTAATTTGTTGCAGATCCCATAGTGATTTAAATTGTCTATTCTTCGCAATCAGGGCTTCGAAGTCTCCTGACTCCTGAATCACGCCGTCTCGCATAACAAGAATTAAATCGGCATCTCGAATCGTGCTGAGGCGATGTGCAATGACGAGTGTCGTCCGNTCACTTGCGAGGTCATCCANGTTTTTTTGGACTTGCCGTTCAGTGGAGATATCGAGCGATGAAGTGGCCTCATCAAGCAATAAGATNTCAGGATTTTTNAGGATCACTCGAGCNATCGCGATTCGTTGCTTTTCTCCGCCAGATAACTTCAGTCCTCTTGCGCCAACCTCTGTCTCAAGTCCAGCGGAGAGTTGCTCAAGGAATTCTCCCATNCCGGCNGCCTTAAGTGCGTCACGCACTTCGTCATCGCTGGCGTCGATATTTCCGTATCTGACGTTGTAGCCNAGTGTATCGTTAAAGAGNACNGTATCTTGAGGNACGACTCCGATCGCGTCACGGACAGCATGNCTTTGNAATTGTGATAGATCGTTCGAGCCAAAGCGAATTACACCCTGGTGGGGCTCGATAATTTTCAACAATAACTTACCAATCGTNGTCTTACCGCAACCNGTCTCTCCAACAATGGCGACCGTCTGTTTCGGTTGTACTGTCAANGAAACACCCTCAAGAATGGGGCGTTCGGCCTCGTAGGCGAAGTGAACATTGTCAAACGTAATGGTTGACCCCTTGATCTCTGTCCTTGCATTGATCGCATCAGATTCTGTCGGTTCTTCAAGCACATCGAAAAGGCTTTCCATATCGATCAACGATTGTCTGATTTGGCGATAAATTGATCCTAAGAAATTGAGTGGTTGGAACGCTTGTAAGATGTAAGTGTTCAAAGTGACAAACCCACCAACGGTTAATAGGCCACTTTCGACACTGAGTGCTGCCAAGATCAGGACTGCGGTGACCCCAACTAAGACAACAAGTGTTTGACTCAAATTGAGATACAAAAGGGACATCCTGCTCTGATTGGCTGCGTGCTCATACTCAGCCAGCCCGTGATCAAGGCGTTCAGTCTCGTAATATTCATTGGTGAATAAGCGCACATTTTCGACATTCACGAAACTGTCGACCATTCGGCCAGCAACGAGGTTATCGGCAGAGTTCATTTCACGCCGAAAACGCAATCGCCAGCTTGTGACTTTGAGCGTCAAAACGATATAGACCAGGACAGTAGCTGTAATGATCAGTGCGTAGAGCCCTCCGAAAAGACTCCAGACAATGACACAGACCAAAGCCAGCTCGATTAACGTCGGACCCACGTTAAATACGATATATCGCAAAAGAAAATCAATCGCTTTGGTGCCTCGGTCGACCAGCCGATCGAGTGACCCTGTGTGCCGTGACAAATGGAAATCAAGCGGTAATTGATGCAGGTGTGCAAAAGTCTGACGCGTTAAAACACGGATGGCATGTTGCGAAACATGGGTAAATAAGACCTCTCGTAACTCAGAGAAGACCAAAGCCAACAGTCGACTGATGGCGTAGACCACAACCAGCCCAATTGCGCCAAGTATCCATGTCGAAACAAGCGCCTCGCCATTCAATTTGTCAACCAACAAGCCGAGTAACCAAGGGGTGGCAAGATTACTGGCTTTGGCCAACACCAAGCATCCGAGGGCTGCAATCAATTTGAGCTTCAGATCATCGCGCTGATGCGTCCAGAAATAAGGTTTTAAGACTCGTGCTTGTTTGGCTAGATCCATATCAGGGTCAGAATGGACCAAAAATTATACTGGATCCGATCCAACACACTGTGAGTGCAAGCGAGACCGCTATGACGTAAAAAATTTGATCATCAGACACACTGTCTTCCTCTTGTATTGTCAGACAAAAAGAAGGACACATCCGATATGTCCCTGGATTGGAAGAGCAATGCTCAAGGCGAATCCAAAGCATTGCGTCGACGGGCAATCGACACTAATAGAATAGTGTGTATTACGGTGTCATGCAGTATAAAAAATGCACAATTTGTTGACAGTCGTTCTAGTCGAATAGGGTATTACCAAGGAATATCAGCTGGAGTTGCTGCCTTGACAAGCCTTGTGTATCGCGTTGATCTCATCGGTGTTGCCGAGTAATTGATACTATCGTTTGTTTCTTTTGACATAGCCTCTATTAAAAATGATGGAGAGTCATTTCCAGAACGATCAACGATGATTTGATAAGGAGTTAGAGATGAGCCTATCAAGACGGACCTTTCTGACAGGATTTTCAGGTCTTACACTGTTTTCAATCGCGAGCTTGGCTCGTGCACGCGTCACACCTTGGCAGAGTCTCGGACCGTTTTATCCGAAAAAACTGCCCGTCGACAGTGATGCTGATCTTACATTTGTTGATGGCAAAAACGGCCAAGCAACGGGTCAATTCACGCGACTGTCGGGTCGTGTGACGGATCAGAGTGGCGCGCCGATCAAGAACGCCCGAGTCGAAATATGGCAATGTGATGCGTTCGGTGCATATCATCACCCTCGCGACGGTGGTGGTGTGGATACTTTCTTTCAGGGATATGGGCAGACCACGACAGATGACAACGGTAATTATCGATTCAAAACCATCAAGCCTGTGGCCTACCCCGGACGGGCGCCACATATTCACATGAAGGTGATCGATGGTTCACGAGAGCTGGTGACGCAAATCTATATTCAGGGTGAGCCTGCGAACAAAGGAGACTTTCTCTTAAATGCGATCCGCAATGAGCAGTCGAGACAGTCACTCGAAGTTGCTTTTGAAGCCTCGACGGATCCAGACGAATCAGAACTGGTTGCACGTTTTGATCCAGTCCTCGGGTAGGCCGATGACGATGAGATCGGTCGTGATCAGGATGCTTGAATTCATCCAACAAAAGATTGGTCTTGTTCGATTGGTTGTCGTGCGGTCCCTCGCTTTAGTGTTGCTTTGTTCAGCTCCGATGAGTGTTGCACAAACCGACATCCAGCCAGAACAGACTGTCGCAATCACGCCCAAAGACTCGGTTGTCGCCATACGTGAGATGGTGGTCGCAGCTCATCCTTTAGCAGTCGATGCCGGCTTGAACATTCTCGAGCGTGGAGGGACAGCGATCGATGCCATGGTGGCGGTACAAATGGTACTCAATCTGGTTGAACCCCAAAGTTCTGGAATCGGCGGCGGTGGGTTTTTGCTCTATCACGATGCACAAACGCAATCCTTGATTTCGCTCGACGGACGAGAGTTTGCGCCGCAACGCGCTGACGAAACCCTGTTTCTTGGTGATGACGGAAAGCCTCGTCGTTGGTCTGATGTGGTTCCTGGCGGGCTTTCGGTTGGTGTTCCGGGAACACTTGCCCTGATGGATCATGCACATGCTCGGTTTGGTCGACTCGAGTGGGATACATTGTTCGAGCAGGCGATTGCCCTCGCGACGAACGGGTTCATCGTGTCTCCACGGCTTTCGAAATCGCTCGAAGGTTACGGTGGCAAACGGTTACAACAATTCACCGAAGCATCCGATTATTTCTTTCCAAACGGTCGCCCGCTGCAACCAGGCGACTTATTGAAAAACCCGCAATTTGTGGAGACGTTGAAAACGATTCAACGCGATCGGGGCGAGTCGTTCTACCATGGGCAGATTGCNGGTGAGATTGTCGCTTCTGTCAGAGAATCTGTTCTCAACNCAGGCCTCATNGATAGNNCAGATCTTGCGGCATATCANACGATCGAGCGNACTCCGGTTTGCTCGCAGTACCGNGGGCATCAAATNTGCGGTATGGGTCCACCCTCATCCGGTGGCGTGACCGTGGCACAGATACTCGGCATTCTCGAGTTCTTTAATTTGGAGATGCTTGGCCCAGATCATCCGATGACATGGCATCTATTCGTCGAGGCAGGCAAATTAGCCTTTGCGGACCGCAATTTATTTTTGGCAGACCCTGACTTCACTGANGCTCCCATCGATGCGTTGCTTGCAAGNGATTATCTGCGGAATCGAGCCNCCTTGATCGATCTGAANTCAGCGATGGCNGTTCCAGCGAAAGCTGGTACGCCAGTTGAGACCGCGAGTCTATCCCCAGATACAACAGACGGATTGCCTGGAACGAGTCATGTTTCAATTGTCGATCGTGATGGTAATGCGGTCTCTCTAACAACGACTATTGAAAGTGGCTTCGGATCTGGACTATTCACATCTGGATTTCTCTTGAATAACGAATTGACNGATTTTTCATTTCGTCCGCAAAAGANCGGNANNCCNGTTGCTAACCGAGTCGAGCCGAGAAAACGGCCCCGGAGTTCGATGGCTCCGACCATNATTTATGGGCCCGATGGNTCTTTGAAATACGTNCTCGGATCGCCNGGCGGCAGCCGAATCATTAGTTACGTCGNNCANACGATTGTTGNTTTGATTGATTTTGATATGTCGCCGCAAGAGGCCGTNAACCAAGGGCGGATCAGTAGCCGGAACGGATCTATCGATATTGAAAAAGAGACCGAAATGATNGNNTTTGNGTCCNCATTAATGAGCAGAGGAAACNCNGTCAAAGNACGTGATTTGAATAGTGGAATCCACGTCATTAAAGTANAACCTGNTCANTTGATGGGTGGAGCCGATCCTCGTCGTGAGGGNATNGCTCGGGGCCGNTAGTGGGCTAAAGGAGCTTGATATGCATAATNTATGNNTTGTGTTTGCATGTTNTCTTTTAGCCGTCAAAACNNTGTGTTTTGTGGCCTACATCAATATGATNTCTTAACGATCTAGATATCAGAACGAACTGAATCGACNAGTATTGATTNAGGNGCGAACTCGGCGTGTCANATCGCTGNGTTGGTTACTCATTAGACNCCGGGAGTGAATTCGTGAGCACAATAGGAACCCCATTTACTGNAACCGCCAAACGCGCACTGTTGTGCGGTTCAGGNGAACTNGGCAAAGAAGTTGTGATCGAATTGCAACGTCTCGGAATTGAAGTCATTGCGCTCGACTCNTATGCCAATGCTCCAGCAATGCAAGTGGCCGATCGTAGCCACGTNCTGAATATGCTCGATCCAGTTGCTCTGCGCGCTGTGATTGAAGCTGAAAATCCACATCTCATCATTCCCGAAGTCGAAGCGATCGCGACTGAGACNCTTGTTCNGTTAGAGAGCGAGGGCTTTCGGGTGGTCCCAACGGCTCGCGCGACTCAGTTGACAATGAACCGCAAAGGGATCCGGGAGCTTGCCGCTAAAGAGCTGGGNNTGAAAACCTCGAAATACTGGTTTGCAGAGACACATGATTCGTANCTTAAGGCAGTTCAGGCTATTGGGATCCCATTTGTCGTCAAGCCCATCATGAGTAGTTCAGGCAAAGGTCAAAGCATCGTAAGAGATCTGGCTGATGTTGAAACAGCGTGGGAATATGCACAGAGCGGAGGCCGCACAAAGGACGTGAGTGAAGTGATCGTCGAATCGCTCATTGATTTTGATTATGAAATCACGCTGCTGACGATCCGCCATAAGGATGGGGTGTCGTTTTGCGATCCGATTGGTCACATTCAAGAATCTGGTGATTATCAGCAAAGCTGGCAACCGCATCCAATGTCAGANGCAACNCGGNAGGCGGCNCAACACATCGCAGANCAGGTCACTGGNGCCTTATGTGGTGATCATGGCCGCGGTATTTTTGGCGTTGAACTNTTNATTAAGGGAGAGNACNTTTTCTTCAACGAGGTATCTCCACGCCCACATGACACAGGCCTTGTGACGTTGATTTCTCAGGATTTGTCGGAATTCGCACTGCATGTGCGTGCAATCCTCGAATTGCCAATCCCGAATATCACGCAACATGGCCCGAGTGCGTCTGCAGTGATCTTGCCTCGGGGAGATTCTGAGCAAACAGCGTTCTCGAATATCGATCAGGCGCTTTCCGAACCGGATACTCAGATTCGTTTGTTTGGGAAGCCAGTCATCAAGGGTAAACGTCGGATGGGTGTTGGTCTCGCGCGTGGTGCAACGATTGAAGACGCGATAGAGAAGGCAAAAGAGGTCGCAAATACAGTGACAGTCACGTTTTGACCGGATGAATCGGCGTNGGATANCGAGTTGGGAAGCNANACGGACATCAGGACGGTGATGGTTGTCAATCGCTGAGATTGCCCTCNTTGGCGTTGAATCNNGAATACTCGTGCTGGTCTTGAAAGTGTGTATTCTGTGATGGTTTTTTGGACAGAATTCGTCAGAAAATCGAAATAAAAAAATCCCCGGATAACCGGGGATAAGAGCCTTCAATTGTGGCTCATCGGAGCGTCCACTTAGGGCAACTGCAAGTTGATAACCAAGGCACTGGCGATCAAACAAATTCCAAACANAATGCGGCTCAATTCNTCAGTCATCGTCAGNTCCTCGCTTGAATTTCATGCTNTNAGTATTCCGAAATACAATGGAGAAAGAATGGAGAGCTGAGGGTTTCTTCGTGAAGCTTTCTGNGTCAACATTCTCNGNTGNCTGCATCAGTTCNTAAANACTAACGAATCNGGGAANACCGTATCGATGAGTACAGAATCTCAATTCTCAATATTTGGATNTCGGGCAAAGATCGAANACTTTGTNGANCACCGGTATTTTACNGCGTTTATCACGATACTGATTCTCATCAATGCAGTGANNTTGGGTCTTGAGACTGATCGNGATGTCATGGCATNGATCGGCCCTCAATTGNATGTCTTCGACACNNTCATTCTNCTGGTTTTTACTGCTGAGNTGATCTTGAAGTTCTACGCCTATCGACTGTCATTTTTCAGATCGGGTTGGAATTGGTTTGATCTGATAATNGTCGGTATTGCCTGGATCCCNGCNNGCGGTAATCTGTCNGTGATNCGAGCGCTCCGTGTATTACGCGTTCTACGNCTGATTTCNGTGGTTCCACAGATGCGCCGTGTCATTTCAGCNATCGGTCATTCGATTCCGGGGATGATTTCAGTCGTCGGTGTTCTAGGTCTCATNTTTTATGTGTCATCGGTTCTCGCGACCCGACTATTTGGCATGCATCCGGATCCNAATATGCAAGAGTGGTTTGGTTCGATCAGCGCGTCGGCTTATACGTTATTTCAAATCATGACNCTTGAGAGTTGGTCNATGGGAGTTGTACGCCCAACCATGGAGNTCTTTCCCTGGGCTTGGTCATTCTTCTTACCCTTTATCATCATCACNAGCTTTGCGGTGTTGAATTTTTTTATCGGNATTATTGTCGACTCNATGCAGATTGCGCAGAAACTTGAAGCGGAAGAGGAAGGNAANCAGGGTGATCAACCTGTCACCCGGAAGGATTTCGATGCNTTACTGGCNAAAATTGAGACACTCGAGGTGCTNGCTAGANACAGTCAAAAAGAAAANGGACGANANAACTGATGTCTCCATTGNAACATCAANATNGCATCGATCAGCTGTTGNATGAAATACAAAGNNTTCTGCTTGCGANAGTNCACAGAGATGGNTCTCCATTGGNATCCTATANGCCTTATGCAGTTGACAGTGATCAGNCTGGTTTCNGGATTTTGGTGAGTGANCTCGCCGGTCATGCGCNGAATCTTGACCGCACNCAACAATGTTCTGTGNTTGNGATTCGTGATGAACAAGATGCNNCCCAGGTTTATGTGAGAGAGCGGCTTTNAGTTTGAGATGCGTGCGGTTGAGCTGACGAGGAGCGATGNGCGTTGGGNNCAGGGTATTGCAGGTTTACGTGATNGACACGGTGGGTTGGTCGATACACTCANCACCCTCAGTGATTTTCGGTTATTTCNTTTGCTTCCCCANTCGGGTNNTTNCATCGNGGGATTTGNTCAAGCCTATGAGCTGAAAGCAGGTTCGTTGACCACCATCGACCATCATTTACAGGGACCAACTGGACCTCAAACCGATTCGGCAGGATGAGCCGACGGATCCTGAGTATTGATTAACAACAGAGCGACCAAGCCTGTCACGAAGAAGGTGACGATCAAGGGNNTGGCACTTTGACCAACCATGAACNGCGAAAAAATAACNCCANNGCNAAGACTGATCGNTGTCATGAGTGATCCAATGACAGTTGAGGCTGTCCCGGCGATCGCGCCCATTGGTTCCATTGCNACCGATTGCAGGTTGCCAAACGTCAGACCCATCAGAAACAAGACAGGGACAATGTAAATCAGCCAATCCATCAGTGTGATTTCAAACCCGCTGAAGTGGTANAGACAAAAAAGGCCTGACCAAACAACTTGCATGGAAAATGCGATCTTGCAAATCACTTCCATCCCAAAACGCTTGACGTAGCGAGCATTTACGAGTGATGAGATGACGATGGAAGCCGCAGTCGCTCCCAACAATACGGAAAACCAGNCACCAGTTCGGTAGATGTCNTGGAAGATGGATTGCGCGCTACTGAGGTAACTAACTAAGCCTCCGAAACTAAATCCAGNCGCGACTGTGAATCGNATNGATTTCCGANGNAACACCACGGTGGTNACCTNCGTTGAGAAGATGTTCGATGGTGATGATTTGTCGTTCTGAGAGTGTTNCAGGTTGCCTGACACTGAACCAAGTCANGANGACTGCAGAAAAGCCGCCGAGCGTCAGANAGAGCAGATGCCAANNGCCAAACCAAAGCACCACTTGTCCAATCATTGGTGCAAAAANTGGGACNAGGATAAAGATGGTCATGATAAATGACATGATGCGGGCCATTTCGCGANCAGCGAATCGATCACGGACCATCGCTTGCGTCACNATNCGCGTTGCGGCACCACCAAAGCNTTGAAGAATTCGGCCAACNATCAGCACGGCGAANGAGTCAGNCNAGGCGNATANCNCGGTACCGACTAGAAAAATCAGCATGCCAATCTGGATAGNACCACGGCGACCGATGGCATCAGACAGAGGACCAAAAACGAGCTGCNCAAAGATCAATCCTGCGAAAATACCGAGAATGACCCAGGAAATCCGGTGTGGTTCGGTGAGCTCTAAATCGACTGCNATTGGGCCNATAGCCGGTAACATCATGTCGATCGCAAGTGCGATTGTCGCCATCAAAAACGCNGCAAGCGCAATAAATTCGCCAGGCCTTTGATGCNTGTTGNCCTCAGTCATANAGAATCCATTGAGAAGAGGAGNNAAGGAGCTTAAGGTGATGGTATCTCGAACAAAGGATTCACTGCTATGGCTAATACGCTGGTTTCTGTTGATTGGTTACTTGAGCACCTCNATGATTCAAATGTCATTNTGTTGGANGCGTCTTATCATCTGCCGACGGCGAANCGTGATCCCNATGCTGAATTTGTGAAACANCACATTCCNGGCGCATTACGTTTTGATATCGATNNGATTTCCGATCACGNCGCCGCNCTTCCACATATGTTGCCNACGGCCGATCAATTCGATGAGGCGATGNAGGATTTGGGGGTCGGTGCNGGGATGCAGGTCATNGTGTATGACAGTCTTGGTCTGTTTTCAGCGGCTCGTGCGTGGTGGATGTTCCGATATTTTGGTCATGATGATGTTGCGATTCTCGATGGNGGTCTACCAGCTTGGNTCGATGCAGGACAAACGATCGAATCTGGTCGAGGTCGNGTGATCCCGCCACNATATCCGTTNAAATCACACGTGCATTCGAATTGGNTCGTTGATGCTCAAGATCTNCTCGAAAACATCAACTCCAATGAGTATTTGGTNCTTGATGCCCGAGCCAATCCTCGNTTTCNAGGNGAAGCGGCCGAGCCGAGACCGGGGATGCGTGCAGGCCATATTCCCGGCAGTNCNAATGTNCCGTTNAGTGATTTATTAGACNNTNNGAGTGGGTGTTTTCANTCAAGTGANGCAGTNCNAGAGCGGTTTGCTGAGGCAGGTGTGGATCATCGNCCTGTCGTTGTGAGTTGTGGTTCTGGTGTGACAGCTTGCGTCCTTGCNCTGGGTCTNGAGCTTGCTGGTTTACCNGAGCCGAAGCTNTACGACGGATCATGGTCGGAATGGGGAGGTCGTGATGACCTCCCAATTNCGACAGGCNNNNGAGCGTTACAGANTNTCAAAGANGCAAGCAATNCCCTGGCCACCACCGATACACATGGTNACTAANGCNTAACGACCATTGATGCGCTGNAGCTCGTANAGCGCTTTTGTNGCGATAAANGCNCCTGAGCAACCAANNGGATGGCCCAGCGCGATCGCNCCGCCATTTGGATTGGTTTTATCCATATCAAGATTGAGGCCTTTGGCCACGGCCAGCGCTTGAGCCGCGAACGCCTCATTGGATTCAATGACATCCATGTCCTCGACGCTCAAACCCGCGTTCGCAAGCGCACGTTGNCTTGCGGGAATTGGCCCCTCGCCCATGATGTGATTGGGAACACCCGCCAGTGCATAGGATACGAGTCGCGCCATCGGTTGATGTCCGTCTTTTTCGGCTTGTTCCCGATTGGCCAGAATGAGGAAGGCCCCGCCATCATTGATCCCGGAAGCGTTACCTGCTGTGACAGTGCCATCTTTCTTGAATGCTGGGCGCATTTTGGCCAGATCAGCCATCGTCGTTCCCGGGCGAACATGTTCATCGGTATCGATCGTGATGTCACCTTTGCGGGATGACTTGATGATTAGAACGATTTGTTCTTTGAAGCGTCCTGCTTCAACCGCTTCTGCTGCACGCCGATGCGATTCGACGGCAAATGCATCCTGCTCTTCACGCGTCAAATTCCATTTTTCAGCCAGTTATTCTGCGGTGACCCCCATATGCCCAGCACCAAAGGGATCGGTGAGGGTCGCGACCATCAGATCGATCATTTGCGCATCGCCCATCCGTTGACCGAACCGGAGGTTAGGAGACATGTAGCCACCTTTTGACATGACTTCGACNCCGCCACCGGCACCATATTGAATGTCGCCAAGCAGGATTTGTTGCGCTGTATTCACGACGCCTTGCAAACCTGAGGAGCAAAGACGATTTACGGTCAGCGCGATGGATTCCATTGGCATGCCTGCACCCACGGCAACGCAACGCGAGACGTATGCAAAACGTGAATCGGTCGGAATACAGTTACCGCAGGTCAGGGATTCGAGTTTTGATGCGCAACCCCCGCGCGGCGGATTGCTTCTGTGAGTACAGTGGCGCCCAGCTCTTGGGGCTCAAATGATGAGAGACCACCTCCATATGACCCAATCGCACTCCGTGCTGCTGATAATACAACGACCTCATTTGAGATAGTTTCGCTCCATTCGAATCCTATACATGTTCATTTGTATGAAAATTAATACGAAATCTATGGTAACATCCCTTGTTGTGCGGTGCACAATATTTTAGTAAACCTTCAACAGCAGTCGTCTTGGCCCACATCAGAAGCAACGAGTAAGGAAGTTTCATGCTGCATGCATTTCGTCGGGATTGGTTATCCAATGCCCGCGGTGATTTACTGTCTGGTTTGGTGGTTGCTCTCGCGTTGATTCCAGAAGCGATCGCATTTTCGATCATCGCAGGTGTCGACCCGAAAGTCGGCCTTTATGCCTCATTCTGTATTGCGGTAGTTATCGCAATCACAGGTGGGCGTCCTGGAATGATCTCAGCCGCCACCGGTGCAATGGCGCTGCTGATGGTGACGCTTGTTAAAGATCATGGTCTTGAGTATCTGCTCGCTGCCTCCGTATTGACTGGAGGACTCCAAATCGCAGCCGGCTATTTGCGTCTTGGTAGCCTGATGCGCTTTGTCTCACGTTCTGTTGTCACTGGGTTTGTCAACGCCTTGGCGATCCTGATTTTCATGGCTCAATTGCCCGAATTGACGGGAGTCACATGGCACGTCTATGCATTTATAGGGATCGGTTTAGGCATCATTTATGGATTCCCATATGTCCCAGTAATTGGCCGGGTTGTTCCCTCACCGTTGGTTTGTATCGTCGCAGTCACAGCTGCTGTCTTGCTATTCGATATTGATATTCGGACCGTTGGAGATCTGGGTGCACTACCTGATTCACTACCTGTCTTTTTGTGGCCTGATGTTCCTCTGACAATTGAGACACTGATGATCATCCTGCCGTATTCAGTATCGATGGCCGTTGTAGGTCTCCTCGAATCGCTGATGACTGCGACAATTGTTGATGACTTCACTGACACCGAGAGTGATAAGAATAAGGAATGCCGGGGGCAGGGGATTTCAAACATCGTTGCCGGCTTGTTCGGTGGTATGGCCGGGTGTGCCATGATCGGTCAGTCGGTGATCAACGTGAAATCCGGAGGTCGAGGTCGTTTATCGACCTTCGTTGCAGGTGTGTTTTTAATCATCATGGTTGTCTTCCTTGATGATCTGATTTCTCAAATTCCGATGGCTGCGCTGGTTGCTGTCATGATCATGGTTTCAATTGGCACATTTTCTTGGGATTCGATTCGGAAAATTCGTGAATATCCACCGTCATCAAGTTTGGTCATGGTCGCGACCGTCGTGGTTGTGGTGTTGACGCATAATTTAGCCTTAGGTGTGTTTGTCGGTGTCTTGCTCGCGTCGCTCTTCTTTGCCAATAAGGTCGGACGTTTTATGGGTATCCGCTCCGAACCCGTCGATTCCGTGACCAGGCAATACAACGTGGTGGGCCAGGTCTTTTTCGCGTCATCTGCAGCATTTANTGATTCGTTTGACTTTAAAGAAGNCAACGAAAAAGTCATCATCGACCTNCANCACGCGCATTTTTGGGACGTGACGGCGGTTGCGGCACTCGATAAAGTCGTGATGAAGTTTCGTCGCGAGGGTGCTGAAGTTGAGCTCATCGGCATGAATGAGGCGAGTCAAACGATCGTTGATCGATTTGGTGTCCATGATAAAGATGATGTCTCTGACATTCTTGAATCGCATTAAGGAGAGGCCGTGAAACAAGTTTTTGCATGTGTTGATGGATCGCGCGTGACTGAATCTGTCTGCGACGCCTCAGTATGGGTCGCCACGCGCGTTGATGTTCCTCTGACTTTTTTGCATGCACTCGAGCACGAGAACGCGCCAGTGGCAGGTGATTTATCTGGATCCATCGGACTTGGTGCCCGTGAAGATTTGCTATCTGAAATGATCGAACTCGAGGCACAAAAAGCGGCGCTCGAATTAAAGCAGGGCAAGCTTGTACTTGAAGCGGTCTCGAATCGAGCGCGTGAGAAGGGTGTTGATCAGATCCAGTCGATGCAACGTCACGGATCCCTTACGGAAACCCTGAGCGAATTTGAGGAGCAGATTCGTGTGCTGGTGATCGGGCGCCAAGGTGAGGCGCATGAGGCGTTTAGCAATGCAATAGGTAGCCACATTGAAAGTGTCATTCGAACCTCGAACCGACCTGTTTTGGTTGTCGCGGAGGGCTTTAGAACGCCAACCCGCTTTATGCTGGCCTATGATGGAAGTGAGACAGCGAACAAAGCGTTACAACTGGTGTCAGAAAGCCCCCTGCTCAATGCATTGGAATGCCATTTGGTTGCTGTCAAAACGCAATCATCCGGAGCGATCGAGGACGCATTAGAACGGGCGTCCGCGCAGCTGCATATAGCTGGATTTTCTGTGTCGACGACCCTGCTCGAGGGTGCCGTCGTCGATTCTCTGATCGAGTATCAGAAAACGCAAGCGATCGATCTGACGATCATGGGTGCCTATGGGCATTCGAGAATTCGCCAGTTTTTTGTCGGCAGTCAAACAACTCGCATGCTTGCGAATTCAATGACACCACTGCTATTGCTCCGTTGAGACCTAGGCTCAGTAATCAGGCAATGCAACTCAATTGCCAATAAGCCAAGGATCTGATCTGAGACAAAATCACTTCTCATCCTCAGATTGGAGTCGGGGATATTTGATTAAACTGTCTTTATGATGATTAAAGATGTTTTGAAAGTTCCAGAGCTTCCATGGCAAGGTCGATCAGTGCTATTAGGATGAGTCCACAGGTCAGGTACTGAATGAAATTCTCTGAAAATCTTTGAAATAAGCGCGTACCGAGCGGAACAGCGATAGCGGAGCCGATGAGAAGTGAGGTAACGAGAGTAAAATCGATGAGCCCACTGGAACCGAGAGTTACAGATACTGCAAGTGAGAGAATCAGTCCGATAGGAATAGACGTCGCGACGGCGACCTTGATTGTAAGACCGCCGCTGGTTGTCAAAGCTGGTACGACCATGACACCGCCACCGACACCTGTGAGTCCCATCAAAAGGCCGGTTGTTCCGCTTATGGTTATCATTGGCCAATGAGCAATGATCGATTTGACTCGGGCAATTAGCAGTGCAGATAGAGCCAGACATCCGGTCAAGAGGATGGCGATGATTAAACAGAATTCGAGAACGATACCGCGGTGGTTGGTAAATATATATGCCATCGAAATTGCTGTCGCTAAGGTGACAGGGAGGCACACTCGAAGGAAGCTAAGGGCAGACCTCCAGTCTATTGAGCCCTGTTGAGCATGTCCGATGGTCATCATGATTTTTGAAATAAAAGCGAACGTGCTTCCCGATGCGATCGCCACGATCGGCTCAATATGAAATACTGCAATAAGACAGGGGATAACTAGAACCCCCGCTCCAATACCTGACCATAAAATCAGGAAAGCAAAAAAAAAGCCGGCTAAGCACATATCGAAGTTTAATAGTTCTATCACCAGTAAAGGCCAATCGTGAGGAAGATTGTGATTATACCTTGAAACACCGTGAATAATTTGAGCCTATTGGAGATGGCGAACGCCTACGATGAAATCTCAACCAGTAATTAATACTCAACCGAAAGTCAGCGATGAGGTCGGTCAAACCACCTGCTACATGTGTGCGTGCCGTTGTGGGATCAATGTGCACCTTAAAGATGGCGACATTCGATACATCGAAGGGAATCGGAATCACCCAGTCAATCAAGGAGTCCTCTGCGCTAAAGGGTCTGCCGGGATCATGCAACACAACTCTCCCGCTCGGCTGCGTGCGCCGTTAAAGCGTGTGGGTCCACGAGGATCCGGGCAGTTCGAAGAGATCAGCTGGGATGAGGCATTGGAAACAGCGACACAATGGCTTGGTGAAATTCGACAGAAAGACCCGAGAAAACTCGCATTCTTTACAGGTCGTGATCAAAGTCAGGCCTTGACTGGATGGTGGGCGCAACAATACGGCACCCCGAATTTCGCAGCGCACGGCGGATTTTGTTCAGTCAATATGGCTGCCGCTGGTATTTACACATTAGGCGGTGCCTTCTGGGAATTTGGTAGTCCTGATTGGGAATTAACCAAGCTATTCATGATGTTTGGTGTCGCCGAGGATCACGATTCAAATCCAATCAAAATAGGTATTGGGCGATTAAAGGATCGCGGGGTCCGAGTGATTTCTGTGAACCCTGTCCAGACTGGATATTCGGCTGTCGCTGATGACTGGGTATCAATCACGCCAGGCACAGATGGTCTTTTGATCCAATCGTTGATTTATGAACTGTTGCGAACCAATCAGATCGACCTCGACTATCTCATCCGCTACACCAACGCAGCTTGGCTCGTGAACGATGCCCCAGGAACTGAAAAGCATGGCCTGTTTGCGCGTAACGAGGATGGTGACCCGCAGGTTTTATGTCGAGCAACAGGACAACTGATTTCTCATCGAAGCCCAGGAATTATCCCAAATCTCACTGATGCGATAGTGGGTCCAGATGGTGTCCGCTTGGTATCTGTGTTTTCACTGATGATTGGAGCGTGGTTATCCGAAGAATTCGCACCGGAGGCAACTGAGAGCCAAACCGGAGTACCGGCTTCTCGGGTCAAACAACTGGCTGCTGAGCTTGCTCATGTCGCTTTCGAGCAGGAAATTGAAATACCGATTGAATGGACGGATTGGAAGGGTGAAAAGCACCAATCAATGAAAGGGCATCCAGTTTCAATGCATGCGATGCGTGGAATCTCGGCGCACTCGAATGGGTTTCAGACATGCCGGGCGTTACATATCCTGCAATTGCTGCTTGGAAGCGTCGATGTGCCCGGTGGATTTCGGTTCAAACCGCCGTATCCAAAGTCCGTTGAAATGCATCCAAAACCGGCTGGGCATGCCAACACCATTCAACCTGGCCAGCCGCTATCGGGAGCACCGCTTGGATACCCAAGGAGCCCTGATGATCTATTGATTGACGATGAGGGTCGACCAGTCCGCATTGATAAAGCGTTTTCTTGGGACGCACCATTATCGGTACATGGGCTGATGCATATGGTGATTTCAAATGCGCATGCCGGTGATCCTTATCCGATCGATGTCTTATTCATGTACATGGCGAACATGGCCTGGAATTCATCGATGAACTCAGCCGGTGTCATTGAAATGTTGACTGACATTGATACCGAAACTGGCGACTACAAGATACCAAAATTGATCTATTCCGATGCCTACGCGTCTGAAATGGTCGCGTATGCTGATCTGGTGTTGCCTGACACAACGTATCTTGAACGGCACGACTGCATTTCTCTACTAGATCGTCCGATCTCTGAGCCCGATGCTGTCGCTGACGCGATCCGTTGGCCTGTGGTCGAATTGAAACGCAACGTGCGTGGTTTCCAGTCTGTGTTGTTGGATTTGGGTGCACGACTTGATTTGCCTGGGATGGTTGATGAGTCTGGTGCGCCGATGTACCGCGACTATGCTGACTACATAATGAACCACCAGCGTAAACCGGGAGTGGGTCCATTGGCTGGATTTCGTGGGGTAGGGGATGAATCCGGACGCGGAGAGCCCAATGCCAAGCAGTTGGATGCTTACATTGAGAATGGCGGATTCTGGATGCATGAATTGCCGGATGCCGCTCGCTACTACAAAGCACAGAACGCGGACTATCAACAGTTTGCGGTCGAGATGGGATTTTATGATGCGCCCGCACCCTATGTTTACCAAATTTACAGCGAAGAATTACAAAAGTTCCGGCTGGCAGCCGAAGGCTTTGGCTCAAAACAACCACCAGAACATCTCCGTGAGCGGGTACATCAAAGCTTCACGCCTCTTCCTGAGTGGTACGCGCCATTTGAGGGTGAGATGGTCTCAGAAAGTGAGTTTCCGATTTATGCGCTAACACAGCGTCCGATGGCGATGTATCACTCATGGGGATCTCAAAATCCATGGTTGCGACAGATTCATGGTCATAATCCGTTATTTGTATCCTCGGAGATTGCCAGACAGCATACAATTACTGATGATGATTGGGTCTGGGTCCGCTCTTATCACGGCCGTATTAAAGTTCAGGCGGTGGTGATGCATGCGTTGAATCCGAATACCGTTTGGACTTGGAATGCGATCGGGAAACGGAAGGGTGCATGGCAACTGGATCCTGATGCACCGGAAGTGAACAAAGGATTTCTGCTAAATCATCTAATTCATGAATTATTACCGGAGCGAGGTGATGGTCTCCGATGGGCTAATTCGGATCCAATTACTGGGCAGGCCGCGTGGTACGACCTGAAAGTATCGATCGAAAAAGCTGATCCAGACGATCCAGGTGTCTATCCCGAATTTCCGCCCATCGAGGCGCCAGGGAATTTGGTTAAACCCGCATCAACCGTGACTTATGGCATGCAGTTCCAGACCAAGAAAGGAGAGCGTTCATGACAATGTTGCCGGAAGAACCGAGTGCAAAAAAGCTTGGGCTGGTCATTGATCTCGATATCTGTGTTGGCTGCCACGCTTGCGTGGTCAACTGTAAAGAGTGGAATACTGGTTCGGAAGGCGCACCATTATCGGATGTGAATGCCTACGGAGCACAACAGACCGGAGCTTGGTTAAACCGAATCCATACTTTTGAGGTGAAAACCGATTGCTCCGCACAAGTCGTGCATTTCCCGAAGTCATGCCTCCACTGCACTGATGCGCCTTGCGTGACTGTGTGTCCGACAGGTGCCTCATACAAACGCGTTGAAGATGGGATTGTGCTGGTTAACGAAGACCATTGTATCGGTTGCGGTCTGTGCGCTTGGGCCTGTCCTTACGGGGCTCGGGAAATGGATCCAGTCGAGCAGGTGATGAAAAAATGCACTCTGTGTATCGATCGGATCTATAACGAGAATCTACCCGAAGAGGACCGTGTTCCCGCATGCGTTCGGACATGTCCCACAGGGGCNCGAGCATTTGGTGATCTTGGAGATCCAGAATCTGATGTGAGTCAANTGGTTCGAGACCGCGGTGGCTTCGACCTGATGCCTGAACAAGAGACATCCCCAGTCAATAAGTACCTCCCTCCCCGTGAGAAGCGTCATTTGAATACTTCCGATCGATCGCAACCCGGATCTCCAACTGAACAGCAATCAACAGATGTTAATGGGTTTTGGGATTGGGTTGATTCCACTCTGGCGAAACTGGGTTAACCGAGGTNAATTGAATGCGTCCNGCATGGTCAATNATTGTNTTTACATCCTTGTCCGGCCTCGGTCTCGGTNTGTTGTTTTGGTTTGGGCTTGGGTTCGTTGCCATCAATGNACCGATAGACGTNATCCTCTTCACCNTCCTCGGGGTNATNNCGGTCTCGNTCGGTCTCNTGTCTTCNCTTTTGCATCTTGGGCATCCGGAGCGCGCTTGGCGAGCCTTGTCNCAGTGGCGTTCGTCATGGTTATCTCGNGAAGGTGTNTGNGCNGTNGCGACNATNCTNTGCACGCTCATTTACTCAGGAGTTTGGTATATCGACGGTGNGCGTNCGCCAACCTTAGGTCTGGTCGTTGCGANATTGAGNCTNNNGACCGTGTGGACAACCGCAATGATTTACGCCAGCTTAAGGACGGTTTTGCGTTGGTATCATCCGCTCACANCTTGGGTATACCTCGCGNTCNCGNTTTGCGGAGGNTTGATTGCTCTGAACGCNTGGGAGCANNNCATTNTCGGGCAGTCGAGTCTGNTTGAAANCACAACAATTGGATTAGTCATCGCTTTTGCGGTGAAGTTGATTTGGTGGAAACGNGCCGGAAATCAGCAATCAGAATCAACNCCAGAAACTGCNACAGGTCTNGGATCGCTNGGTCANGTCGATCTACTGATGTCNCCGCACACTGAAGAGAACTGGTTGCAACANGAAATGGGATTTGTTGTGGCGAGGCGGCATATTCATCGACTGTCACAGATNGCAGTTGCACTGGCATTTGTTTTGCCGCTNGCGGCGTTATGGTCNGGGATTTCNTNNNTNATCGTNTTGATTCCNGTNGTCCATTTNGCCGGAATTTTAATTGAACGTTGGTTGTTCTTTGCAGAAGCGAANCACGTNGTGACTTTNTTCTACGGAGNGCGCCACTAGTCAGATCTGANGCACNANNAGGTGGTAGCAGTNACACATTGGATNNNATCTGNNTNGNTGAGTTNATCANNAGGATTGNANGTAGTNCGNCGTNTTTNATNAGAGATNTGATGNANTNNATNNACGATCGGCNNANCGAGATNGTCGGACTTNGAATCCGATCGCTAGCGNAGGCCAATTTTCTTAATTGGAGGACGTCCAGCAAGNAGGATGTGAATCATCTCAACTATCACGCTCAGTGTTTAAATAGGCGAAACGGCCGAGGACCGCGAAATATCATGAGTACGATTGATANGCATGCGGTGAGCAAATAGAACAGCAACGTCCATCCGGGAATCGAGAGTGTTAAGAACGTCCATTGCACCTCGGCGCAACTTCCAGAGCCCATGAGCATCGTTTGCAAGCTTTCTGTCAACGGAAACCGCTCGATCATGAAATAGATATCTGGCCCACACGCGGGCACCTGGTCTTCCGGAAGTGACTGTAACCATAGCTGTCTGGAGGCAAGCCATATACCGAGGCTTGAGCTGATGAAGGCGGCAATCGAGAAAACGAGTCGAGACGCGTAAAACGGCAGCATGTAAAGNAAGCATGCGATGCCTATCAGGGCGAACANAGCGCGCTGGGCCAGACACAAAGCACACGGAACCAGCCCACTGACGTANTCCATGTAGAANGCGGTTGCCAGTAATCCAACACAAATCAAGGCTGTCAAAAGTGCGAGACGTGCACNATANGTNGCCATCACNATTCCTNTTTTTTGAGAAGTTTAGCTGANGTTTGCATGCAAAGTCATGAGATCACAGTCTGAACAAATTGAGCTNTTGCGAGGTNGTTGGTTCTCATTTTTTTTTCTTGTCAGGCTCAGGACCTGAATACGAATCGACCCCAAGTGTTANGGCGTAGCAAGCAAGCGTGATGGCTTTGGGAATNGCGNACTTTTCTCCGTTNCNCTCACCCTTTTCGTANTACTGNATGATACGTGATTTNAGNCCAAGCGCAGATGCTNCCTCTTTCTGNGTCATCTTGAGTGANTTTCGCCATGCTTTAAACTGTGATGNTTTCATAANGCGTCCTTGATGCNCNGNAAAGTATACGCACCTCTTGCAGTATGGCCAACCTNNAGAGGTGATTGTNACGAGNNGATNATTCAGTGTCCNCAGCGAGCTAATCACCTGCAAATGACGTCATGTTGACCTAGCCNATTTCGCNAAAAACGTGTTGAGCAAAGTNNGATTCATCGCNGAACTGCCTTTGTCGTCAGCTGATAGAGATGTGAAACAGATCAATAAAAAGTTGNGGAANCNTTTNNACTCTTTCCACAGGCCATTAGTCAAGTCACGCGAATTNTCAAAATGAATTGCTTCGGGTATTTTCTTGACTNAGTGATGAGGAAANNNNTTTAAATTATTGTTTAAANTNAAATTAATTTTAATGGTCAAAAATTGATCAAACGCATCAAGTGCANGTGTGCCGTGGCGTTAGCCGNATGCTTCAGTTTTTATCCAAGAAGTTATCCACAGGTTTTTTGGGTAAACGATTTGTCAATACGGNAGATGAAAAAGTTTTTGAGAATTGAAACATTCGAGAGATCCCTCATCATGTAGGGCNGACGAAGGAGGTCATCATGCTCAATCTAGAAACCGCAAACNCGATTGTGAGTCACNTCATCGATGCTGCAACCAAACGTGCCGATTTAAAACCAATGACTGCCGTTNTTGTNGATGCAGGGGGCGCCGTGATTGCCTCGCAACGCCAAGATGGCGCCTCACCAATTCGCGTTGATCTCGCGAAGGGTAAAGCACATGGCGCAGTNATGATGGGACTCAGCAGNCGAAAGCTCGGCGAGCGGGCTGAACAGCAGGCGTACTTTATTCAAGCAATGAATGCGTTGTGNAATGGATCANTGGTCCCTGTTGCAGGCGGCGTNTTGGTTCGCGATGAGACAGGCGGAATCATCGGCGCGGTTGGTGTNACTGGTGACACNTCAGATAACGATGAAGAACTTGCAATTGCCGCGATNCAAGCAGNTGGGTTAACAGCTGACGNATAAANACATAAGACGATTCAGCGAGTGGTCGTCTTGTGGTCGACGCCGCTATCGTCTGGGGCGCTGTTGGGGNAGTGGTCCGATCGCTTGCATCATTGGCCTCAACCCGTCNACTGCCGATGATACCCTNGATGATCCGACCAATCGTCGGCTGATTGGATTATTGGGTGCNCAGGGTTTTCAGGGCTACGTGCTTGTGAATCTGATTCCTGAGTCAACACCCTATCCGGAGCGGTTGGGTACACACCAACGACGGTTATCAGCAAAAAATCATGCTGTGATCGTTGAAACGGCTGGTCAGGCTGATGTCGTGATTTTGGCTTGGGGGAACGGTGCAGTGCGGTGTCCATTTCGACACCGACTGATTGATCAATTTGATGATCCGCTGTGTTTTGGGAGAACCAAGGCTGGCGAGCCAAAACATCCGTTATATCTGCCGTCAACAACTGCGCTCACGAGGTTTCAACCTGACCAAAACTCAGGACGTCAAGATCTTAGTTAATGTGCTTTGCATGGATGCACGATAGGCGTCGTCGGAAGACCCACCAGATACCACATAATGGAGCCTNGCATGAGGAATCTGGCGTGACAGTGATCGGGCGAGTTGAGCGGGGTGGAGTGCATCCTGTTCTTGTCCGATGATGTCGGTACGACAGCTCAGCTGACCAAGTTCAGATCCAGTAATTGTCATCACCTCGGTTTCGAGAGCATCCATCCAAATCATCAGTTCCTCAAGGCGCGGATGTTCCAGAAGTCTTCGGTAGGTTTCTTGATTGCGCGGTGCTGTCTCCGCAAGGCTCTGAAATTCGGGTTGTTGTTCGAGGCTTTCTGCCCATTGGTCCTGGGGTTCGGACTGCATGATATCCTGAAGACGACGAAAAATATCAAAATGTGAGGTATCGCTATCGGGTGCAAAAGCAGGGCGACACACGATCAACTGTTCAATCTCGAGGTGTTTGGTTAACTCCATCGTGATCGCTGCACCTAAAGAAATGCCGCCCACGATCGTTGGTGGCTGACCGAGATGCTCGAAAAGCGCTAGCAGGTCTNGGANCGTGTGTTGNANNGTAAGCGTATNTGGGGTTGNCAGTTCNGTGAATCCGTGGCCTCGGACATCAAGACAAATCAACCGGATGTTGNCGAGATCNGGCCAAATTTCGATGACTTGGCGGTGATCCATNGANAAGCCATGCTGAAACAACACGAGNCGTCCCNGGCCACTNTCATAATAGNATAGTTTTGTTTGGTCGGATGCCTCAAACTGCTTAAGCATNGGTGTNCAAATTAGAGAGAGTCNGCTTCCTCAACNGCGTCTTGTCCNAGGTAAATAANCCCTGGNGCTTTGTTTGGNGTCTCNTTCGNTTGTTCATTAATCTGATTCCACCAANTCGCAAATTCATCTTTCGACATTTGGTGAGGNAAAAAGGTGCCTGCATGCTTNTGGTCTGTACTCATCACTTACTCCTGATTNCTCGGGTCAGTGACGATCCATGTCGTNATCTACCACCTTGGTNTNAGTATCCTGCACAGATTTATGGGTNANTGCAAGCGACTGGTAGTCGAATACCGCATTTCGATATCATGTTTTGNTGGCNTCGACCGATTATTNCAGCANGGAGGAGAAATTTGTGCGACTACTGNTTGTGACNTGGTGTTTACTTACGACACCNCTTGCCATGGCAGANACTTGGGTGTGTCGTCATGACAGCCCCGATCGTGAAGAGTTAACCTTNATGCCNAAATCNGATGGAACAGTCNCCTGGCAACATNAAAAGCTTGGCTCGCTTGACCCGCTCACTGTGGTTGTAAACACCGATAGTCTTCTNACNATGGCAACGCAACGTCTGAATATCCTGTATTCCAGGTTCTTTCATNTGGATAAATTTAGNGGCCGAATGGGCGAGACTACGTTTCGCGCNGCAACCCTNCGCNGNCTNGCTNAAAAGGATCCTGAACTGAACTGGGANATGGTGACGACAGTTTGGCAATGCGAGGCCAGAGCGGCCGNGTCTAAGTAAGNGTGATCTCACATGTGATGAGNTCATGATCCGACAGTGTTCTGCCATCAGCTCCGATCGCTGGGATGGTCTGTGCATGCTGTGCAATTAATTGTTTGATNAGAAGCCAATCAATCCGTCCNAACGGNNCTNGCGGATATCCTCGTTCCCTCGGGCGTTGTGTGACNNCACTGNTATTGCATNTTCNCCACTGAAANCCTGTCGCGTGAGCGACTTCAAAAAAANCGGTTCAAANGGCACAGGATTTCGAAATCGATCTGGAGTGATNGCTGAAAGNTGCAATCGTTCACGAAATGGATCGGTGTGCTGTGTTGGGTTCAANGTGGATGTATTNAGGTCGCCACCGAAGACACACGGATGATCATCGATGCGNNTCTGAAAAAGTTCAGCCACGGCCTTGGCGCGTTCTGCTGGTCCTTGGTTGTTTTCAAGATGCGTGGTCATGATTTGAACATCACCAATATCTGTCTCGATGAGCGCACCGAGCGCAATCCGCCCACCCAGTCGAGGCTCGTTGAATTNACGGTGCCACCAACTNCCGNNACTGAACTGAAACNGATGTAACCAAGGCATTGTCAATTGAAAACGACTGATGATCGCATTGCCATGTAACNNGGCGATATTCTCNGGGTCCATGGGTGTCACAAGTTCCCANGCATGACCCAGTTCAAGCTCGACAAATTNGACAGCAAAGAGTCCGTGCCAACCGAGCTCTTCGGCCAATTGTTGAGTTGTGTGCNTCTGCCCCGATCGACTCATNCCATAGTCCATTTCACTCAATAACACGATATCGAGCGTCCGCTCACGAATGACCTCGGCAGCTGCTCGCCAGTCTCGACCGCGTTCAAGATTCNATGCCCCGATCCNAATNATCTTCGATGCCCGCTCGGTTGATGTGCCCGAAATGATTTGCAATTCGTCTAAACAGNCAAATTGATCNGCCCANAGCGAATATNGCTCTCCNTTGTCAANNGCATCTAANGCGGCGTTTCNGAGCGCTAGTGGTGGAATTGAGAGTTGTGTNACACGTTTTGTCATAAAACTCTGTCANACTNCTNTNNNGAGGTGTTTATGAANTGTATTGCNCATCGNGGATCTGCAAACCGNGTCCCTGAAAACTCANTGGCGGGGATTNANGACACGGCCGCTCAACATATTAAACAGATCGANTGCGACATTTCTGTTGCANCCGATGGCGTCGCCGTGATTTTTCACGATGAGTCTCTGCGACGGATGACNGGTGATCCTCGCTCAGTCTTATCGNTGACNAGCTCTGAGCTCACTCAAATTCCGCTGATGNCNCACCATATCTGCCCAACCCAATATATTCCATTGGCTGAGCAGTGGATGCGAGCGGCTNAGAATCAGGATTTGTTTCTNCATCTCGAGATTAAAGTGCATGACCAAGAAGNGCAGCGTGTTGTTGATGCGACCCTGGATGCATTCGACNGGGCAGGACTCANGNCATCGCAGGTACGTATCTCTTCATTTTCGTTCGATGTCATTCAACTGATTCGTGGGTGTCGTCCTGAGCTTGATGTCGGTATTGCGACTGTTCGACTTGCCGATGTGCCGCTTGATGCACTCGAGTCGCTGGGAGTCGTCTCTGTGCACTTAGATATTGACTATCTCGATGGTCAATCCATCGAGTCGGCTGTCGGGCGGGGGTTCAAGGTTTGCGCCTACACAGTGAATTCTGCGAAACAACTCGCATCCTTACCCTTGGATTTAATTGATTCGGTGTTCACTGACGATCCTCTAAGACTACTCGATGAGCTCAGGGCCCTGAAAATTGGAAAATAATCCCTACCTAATTGTNTGGAGGACTNTTCGTGCGGTATTTTGACGTGGGNCAAAATCCTGTCATGATCAACAAAGACGGGATCGTGTATCGATTGGATACAATCAACTTATTGGTTGAAGAGTCAGTGGATTATCAGTTATCTGAGGAAGCCATTGAGCTAACAGAAGNGAGTTTTTTGAGGCGGTTTAGTGGTCGCCTTGCTAATGCGTTTATCCACTCGCTCGATTCTGAAACAGGCCAATANACACCCCTCATCAGAGAAGAGACTAACAACCCAATGAATTTAGANACTGTGCTCGACGTCGAGCATTATTCAGATGCCTTGTTTGCGTTCAAAACAACCCGTNGCCCTGATATTCGCTCGTTTAAAGCCGGTCAATTTACGATGATTGGGATGGCTGATGATGATGTACTNCGCGCCTACAGTATCGCCTCAGCACCGCATGAAGCGCATCTTGAGTTTCTTTCGATNAAGGTGCCCGGCGGCCCACTCACCGANCGTCTCAAGGATATTCAAGTGGGNGATCAAATCGAAGTCGGCGANCGGCCGACNGGAACCCTGGTCCTTGATAACTTGAAACCAGGCAAACGCTTGTGGTGCGTTGCAACCGGCACCGGTCTTGCTCCCTTTTTATCGATCATTCGCGACCAGCAAACGTTTGAACGTTTTGAACAAGTCATCGTGACACACACCGTGAGAACCACCCAAGAACTTGCCTATGGTGATTTACTAACGTCGCTTCCAATCACCTATTATCCNACCGTGACCCGTGAGCCATTTNNAACTCCCGGACGAGTCACCGAACGAATCGATAGCGGCGCCTTGTGGTCAGATCTGAACCTGTCCCCATGGTCGATCGATGAGGATCGAGTGATGATTTGTGGTTCACCCGAATTCAATAAAGACCTGCGAAGTCGCCTTGAAGGGCTCGGATTTACACATGGAACCAATCGCGCTCCTGGCGACTTCGTTNAAGAGCGCGCATTTGTCATGCAACGGGCGGGTTAACGTNCTTTCAGTTGTCGTAACAGATCAAACAAAATGGATGAGTCACGGGTCCCAAGATCTTGCTCCATAATTGTTTGATATTGGCTTCCAACGAATTCGAGGCAGGGCAGTGGAAGCTGTTGAGACTTCGCTGTTTCGAGCGCAATAGCCACGTCTTTGGCATGCAGTCGCGCCTCGATTCCAGCANCAAAATCTTCGGCAATCATTTTTGGAGCCATCAGTGACATCATCTGGCTGCCACCCATGCCATCTTTGATCGCTGCAAATACGGCCTGAGGATCCGCGCCTAAATTTTTCGCAAAGGTCAAGCATTCAGCCACACCTTCGATGGTAATGGTTTGTGCAATCTGGTTGCTGAGTTTCGCAATCTGTCCATGNCCNGCGTCGCCCACCCGATTGATCATTTTGGCATAGCATTCGATNACTTGATTGGCTCGCTCGCATGCGTCTGGATGGCCACCTTGCATCACGATCAAACGACCTTCTTCCGATGCCCAAACGCCGCCTGACACGGGCGCATCAANAAAGTCCATCCCCGNCTNACGCAGTGTCGAGGCAATCTGCATTGTACGTGCAGGATCGATCGTCGAATGATCAACGAANAGCGTGCCTGGCGACGCACTGTGGATCGCGCCATCTGGACCAATCAGTATCGATTCAACATCAGCAGTGCCTGTGACATTGGTGATCACGACATCAACACCCGCGACAACCTCAGAGAGAGTGAGAGACGGTTTGGCGCCCTGATCAATCAGTTCTCTCGCCTTGCCCNCAAACACTTCAGCGCGTCGCGCGTAAAGTTTTAGTTTGAATCCCCGATTAATNATGTGACGGGNCATCGGTAACCCCATCGTTCCGAGACCGATAAAACCTACTTTGAGAGTCATGTTTTGCCTTTGGATCTGCTGTTGTATTTTGTTGGAAAACGCCTGACGCATCTTGCATTGATTCTNNTGCCATCTGCAACTGTCNNTGCNTCCGAACGTCCGTGGTGGGAGNCTGAGGTCGCAACTGAAATGGCTCGAATGGAAGCTCAAAATGAGGCCATCAGGCAAGCCATTGATGCTGAACTTCGCTATCACAACGCAGCAGTGTTTAAGGAGCTCGAAAGGTTGTCTTCATATTATCTGCAACAAACGGAAGCCCGTTGGAACGAGAATGATGAAGCCGTCATTCGAGATGAAGTTCGACGACTCAACGACTCGATGCGCCCNTACTTCGATGCTGGGCGACATCTGTTCGAGGTCGATAGTTATATGAGGGACCGCACCAAACGATAAGGATAGTCACGGACTTCATCCATCACCGGAATCCATTGAAATTCAAGCGTCTCAAAATAAGAGACGGCANTCTCGTNAGATTTCACGAATACGGCATCGAGATNCCTCGTCCGCGCGAGCTTGACTGCGTTTTCGATCAGCCGTTGTCCGAGTCCTNGACGCTGATAGTCTGCATGTACGTAGAGTCCATGGATCTGCAGACAGCTCAAATCTCCCGGTAACTCCAAGGTATCGTTATTGAGGGCCAAAATAGCAGAGAGTGTGTTGTTCTGATCGCGAAGTCCGTAGAATTGNTGANCGATCCAATCCGATNCACGATAGCGATAGGCCTCCACACTCAAGCGATGCAGTCGATCGACGAGATTCCATNCGGTGATTGACGATGCAACAACGGTATTCATCGTCTGCAGTCGTTCGCGTGTTTCTTGGATCAGCGTATAAGACATGACTCAGTCACCTCCGGCAGTCTGGATATTGGGGATTTCAAAAGTTGTTTAACATACTGAGACGACACACAATCGCATACGCATACTTGCTTGGCTTTATTGGCGTGTTGTGTTTTGCAGCAACGTTACCTCTGACGGCAATCGCATTGGCTGACTTCTCTCCGACGTTTATCACAACGATTCGGGCGGTGATTGCCGCTGCCGCTGCCTGTATTTGGATTACTTTGAGCCGTTCAACGCGGCCAACACGCCTGGAGATCAAGCCANTAGTTNTCAGCGGTTTGGGTTTAATTTTNGGTTTTCCGCTGGCAATGGCGATCGGGTTACAGACAGTTCCTTCCTATCATGGTGCNGTGGTACTCGGAATCTTNCCCTTGGTGACAGCGGGCCTCAGCGCGATTGTGCATGGGTACCGAGCACGGATTGGCTTCTGGTTGTGTGCTCTGACTGGGGCAGGTCTCGTTGTCTTATTTACCTTAAAAGAGCAGGAGGGCTCAGTCAGTTGGGCCGATTTGTGGCTCGTGCTGGCAGCTTTGATGGCCTCTTCAGGATATGTCATCGCAGGCGATCTAGCGAAACGTCGGCCGGGTCCATGGGTAATCTGCTGGTCGCTTGTGTTGTTATCGCCGATTTCTATTTTCGCAACGTTAATGGTGTGGCCTGAGTTTTTCTGGGTGCGGCCAGAGAGTTCTCTACTCGCTCTGCTTGGCCTTGGGTTTTTTTCGATGTTCTTTGGCTTTTTTGCCTGGAATACGGGGCTGGCCCTCGGCGGTATTGCTGAGGTGGGACAGGTACAGTTACTTCAACTCTTCCTAACCCTTATATGGGGAAGTATTTTGATCGGAGAAGTTGTGACGGTCGACGTCTGGGTATTTGCATCCCTGGTTGCCTTGACCGTCTATGTCGGGAGGAAGCTGGCCTAACCGTGAGAAACATAAGTGTGGCCCCTCTTTGCTCGATGATGTCTCCTTTATTCCCGACCCATGCCTTTATATCGTAGGGCAACTTGTTCTTGAACTTTACCCGCGCGGTTAAGGTCAAATTCACTCAAAATATCGACCGTGGAATATGCGCCACTCGCCAGCACCGCGGCCTTCGCTCCAATCGCTGAGGACGCATCCGGCAAATCCATGACTGCCACCATGTCATAGATTCCCTGACAGAACGTCATGTCTAGCACATTGCCACCCGCCCCCGTGGCAACGATATCTGCCATCTTTCGTCTCTTCTCGTGTGATGTCGTGTGCATGTTACTCACCGACTCCACACTCATGGTCCCTAAAAATATGAATTTCATAGAATGTTTCCTCAGTACCCTTTTTTTAAAGGTAATTGGAAAGTCTCCTCGATAAGCGATATAATTTTTAAACTAGTTCAATGATGAGAGTAGTCATGAGTGATTTGTCGAAATGGTCAACGGCGGTGTGCCCAATAGGGCTGGCCTCAGAACTCGCATGTGACAAGTGGATGCCAATTATTCTTAGAGATATCGGCCTGCTCGAACGTCGCACATTTAATCAGCTTCTGAAGCACAACCTGGAGGGTATCTCCTCAGGCTCTCTCGCAACTAAACTGCAACGTCTCCAGCATGTTGGTCTGATTACCTTCGTCTCAGCGAACGAGCACAAGCAAAAGAAACTGTACTACCTGACAGAGTCAGGGATTGACTTCATTCCGGTGTTATTTGCAATGGCAGGATGGTCCACAAAGTGGCATCGACCGAGCGCTAAGTTCGTCGAGGCCCTCAGACCTTATTTACCGGAGGCAGAACCCGCTATGCAAAGCTTACTTACCAAGCTACGCCAAACGAATCTGGAGCGAAAAAAATTGGAACCAATCTCGTGGATGCAACGTGACTCCGGGATCGTTAAAGCTTCCTTGGGTCAGGACTTAGTCTAGTCGGCAACATTGGCCACCATAGGCATTTCTTTGATGTCGTTATCGTAAAGCTCAGCCATCTCACCTAACATGGATAATATCGCGGCTGGGCTTTCTGCCTTCCACCAGCAGTAAGTAACCATTTCGTCTGGGTTGCCCCAGTTCATTTGGAAGGACGCGCTGTCGCTTTTCATATGTTCACGCATGTATTCCAAAGTGAGCTGGCTTGAGGCTTCAAAATGTTTCGCGCGATGCTCTTCAGATTTAAATGTGTGAGCGACCATATAGTCTTTCATTACGAATCTCCTATTTAGTTTTCACTTTTCGAGTGTTCATTGAACAGCCATATAAAGGTATAAAAATTATTAATATAAAACTAGTCTCAAATTTAGAGTTAAAATCGAATTCTCATACTCTCTTATCTTAGTGGGGCTGGCTAAAGCCGAAAAGCACTGTGCTCCGTCGAGTCTCCTTTACAGGAAAATGAGGTCCACGTCGCGATTTCAGCGGGCGGACGGCATCAAGCTTTCGCGCGGCCAGCATCTAGTCCTGGTTGCTCGGCTCGCGTTAGATGTCTCTGTAGTACCCTTGTGACGAGGATATCGCGGGTCGAGTATTTCTAATGTCACTAATTTCATGCTGAAAATTGCGGGCAATTTTCAGTTCATTAGTTGAATCGTTGACCTTCCCATAGGTGGAAGCAACATATCATGTTTGGAGAAATTTTTATCCAAGTATTGATAAGGAAATAAGCATAAATGTTGATTGGCGAGGCTTCAAAACAGACTGGTCTGAGCACAAAGACCATCAGGTTCTATAGCGATCTAGATCTAATTGCGCCTCGTCGGGATCCTTTTACAGGTTATCGATCTTTCACAGAAAAGGATTTGGCCAAGTTACGGTTCCTAAAGAAAGCGAGGCAACTTGAGTTTAGCATTAAAGATTGTGCTGAATTGCTGATTCTCTTCGATCAGCCAGACCGTTCGAGTTTGTATGTGAAGATCATCGCCTCGAAGAAATTGAAGGAGCTTGATGCGAAAGCAAACGAACTTAATTCCCTTCGCAATCAACTGAAAGTGCTTGTTGAACGATGTCCTGGTGATCATCAATCCGACTGTCCAATTTTGGAGGCGTTGGCTGATGAATAAATTTGATCCGCACCAAGACATTATATCTATGAAATTGGAACCCCTGGGTTCTCAGTTCTCGAAGTGAAAAAATGGAGATATAGAATGAAATTAAGTAATCAAGTGTTAAGGTCTGCGAGCGCACTTTTTTTGTGCGCATTGGTTGCGTCTGGGAACGTGTTTGCTGGCGGGCACGCCAAGGTGAAATCTACGATTAAAGGGAGTGAAGGACAAGATCACGGCATCGTGGAATTTTATGGGGTGCCTGGCGGAGTCTTGATGGACGCTCAACTTAAGGGGCTCCCACCAGGCGAGCACGCCTTCCATATTCACGCAAACGGATCATGCGCTCCTGACTTCAAAGCGGCCGGTGGTCACTTCAATCCCAAGGGTGTTGAACATGGGCTAGGTGTTGGAAAGCACGCGGGCACCAATCCGAACATCCACGTGCCAGCGAATGGGTCGCTAAGGATAGAGATCTTGAATACCAAGGTCTCCTTGAATAGCGGTGGTGATAGTGACATCTTGAATAAATCGATAATATTGCACGCTAAGGGTGATGACTATACAAGCCAGCCCTCTGGTGCAGCGGGGCCACGGATAGCTTGCGGTGTGATTGAGGGTTAGTCCTTTTTACTCGACTTTCGGTGTCTGATTTTATTGTACCCCTTCTAATAACTGACATCGTCAGTCGAATTTTTTATAACCATTCGTCTGCACGTAGCGCCGTGCCCTCGATTTAGAGGGCGTGCTTGGCTATCTGTCTGGATCTGAAGAAATAGAGCCTAATTTGCAACAAGCAGATAGTACCCATAAAAAAAACAGGCCGGTACCGTTTCATGACTCATAACTATGTTCTCATGTCGTCCGCGCTGATCTCACTGCTAATTACCGAAGAAACGTTCTGAACACTATAATGGCGCGTTAGACAGAGCTAGGCTAGTTCCTAAGCATTTAGTCGCCGCATTGTTTTTTACAGTAGGCTATTTTCGAATGGGATTGCTTGCCCATAATGCACACCACTCTTTCCTCAGGGGTCGCTTCTGAGGGCAGTCCCGTCGGGACAGTGAATATTGGGGTCCGTGTCAATGCTTTGTCGGCGCGCCTGCCGGGTGAGAAGAGGATGTGATTGCTTCAGGTTCGACTCATCGAATCCGTAAAGTAAAGATGACTTGATTCACAATTGAAGCTCGCCTACTGTGAGCACACCCACGGACGGGATCAAAAAGAAAAATCGGAGAAAGCCCCCTGAAAACACGCATTTCGTTACTACCACGCATGGGCTTCGATCGGCCGTTCACTGAGACTCAACCGTTACAGATTATCGAGGCTGAGTTGGCAGATCCAGGTCCAGATGAGGTGCTCGTAAAAATTTTAGCGGCAGGCGTTTGCCATTCTGATCTGTCGGTTATCAACGGCGATCGTCCGCGTCCAACGCCGGTTGCTCTCGGACATGAAGCGGTTGGGGAAGTCGTGAAGACCGGACCTGGATCAAGCGATCTGAAAATAGGGCAGCGGGTTTCGATGGTATTTGTTCCCAGTTGTGGTCACTGCGACTGCTGTGCCGAAGGTCGCCCGGCGCTTTGCGAACCGGGTCTCGAGCACAACACCAATGGGAGTTTGTTGTCCGGAGCAAAACGGATTTCTGTCAATGGTGAAGTGATCAATCATCACTTGGGAATTTCCTGCTTTTCCGACTATGCAGTGAGCCATCGACGGAGTCTGGTACCGATCGACTCTGATCTCGATCCAACCGTTCAAGCCGTCTTTGGTTGTGCTGTATTGACCGGATGCGGTGCGGTCCTGAATACCGCAAAAATGCATGCTGGTGAGCGGGTTGCAATCATTGGTCTTGGTGGTGTCGGGCTGTCGGCATTATTAGGGGCTCATGCCGGCGGAGCACGGCAAATAATTTCGATCGACGCCAATCCTGACAAGGAAGAGCTGGCGCGCGAGTTAGGTGCAGATCATTTTGTGAATGCGAGAGATCCGGATACTGTCGATCAGGTGAAATCATTGTCATCGGGTGGTGTCCACCTAGCGGCCGAATTTGCTGGTGTGATGCCTGCTTTGGGTTTAGCAATTGAGGTGACTCGACGCGGTGGACGCACCGTGACTGCGGCATTACCGAATCCATCCGATCGATTGTCGCTTGCAGCAGCGAGATTGGTTGCTGAGGAGCGTGCTCTGATGGGATCGTACGTGGGGTCCTGTGTCCCATCACGGGATATTCCGAATTTCATTGCGCTTCACAAGAAAGGGTTATTACCTGTTGAGCGGATGATTTCACATACGCTTGAGTTAGCTGAGATTAATAC
>PAFS01000037.1 GCA_002705325.1 Gammaproteobacteria bacterium
CTCGATTACCCCGATCGCCAATGGTGTTGAGAATCTGAGTGTTGGATTATTTGCTGATCAGGCACTCACGGATACTGAGATCCGAGAACTTGGTGAGATTTGGGTTCAACCACTGGGTAACACGGTCGATCCGAACGACTCGATTCACTTTACTCGGATCGGGCTAGGCGGCACGGCTGATGCGCTGGCGGCGATCACCACTCTTGGTGGGGTCAGCCCGAGTGAAGTCGTTAAGGCCGATGGTCAATCCTTCAAGGTGTTCGACATCAGCGACCTAGAGGGTCCGTTCAAGCTTGAGATTGATTCAACCTACGACGGTCCCTTCTCGACCGCTGTTGAGGCTTTCAGCCTTGATGAGGGTAATCTGCAGAATCCGTCAGCGTCGCAGCAATCATCGATTGGGACTGCTGTGATTTTGCCAACGGCTACCGATCCTGAGAATGTAAAACTGGGGCAACTGAATTACGATAATGTATTGATTGACGGCATATCTGGGATCTTTGGATTAGCGGTTGATTTTATTGTCCGAGTTACCCCACAAGACTCGGATGAGTCCTTTGAGCTCTCGCTTCCTAACAATGTCACTCTGATCTCAGGGCCGACGATTCAGAGTTCTGGTGATGTCGACTTTAATGTGCGACTGGAGCCAGAGTTCTTTGGGTTACTAGAGGATGCTCCGGAGATTTTCCAGATCGAAGGAATCGAAGTGATCTCTCGCGAGGGAACTGATATTAGTACCTACTCGGTTCCGACTCAGGATATTGCCGTCAACGTGAACCAGGCAGCAGCTCCGGTATTTAGCGATCTTTTGACCAATCCGATTCGGATCGAGATGCCAGGGAATCCAGACGACCTTGTTGCCGAGGCGATCCTGAATTTAGAACAGTTTGTCGTTGCGAATAAGAATGACGCTGATTTTGAGAATGACACGACCCATTACGAATTATCGCTCGCATCGAATACTTATTTGGAGAAATTTGGTGAGGGTCGTGACATTTCATTACGGTATGATGCCGACGACTTTACTCGCCACGGTATCGAGGTTGATTGGGATGAGGAAGGTAAGAAGTATCGATTTGAAGGCTTGAGGAGTGTAGTTACTTCACCTGTTGTTTTGAGTATTACTACGAGTCTTTTGGCCGACCAGGCTTTTGCTCAGGCGATATTTGGAGACCTCAGGTGGACGGCCGTGAATACTGAGCCGACCACCGGGCTCTCTAAATCCACAGATATTGGTCTGTTGTTGAGTAAAGAGGTGACAGGAGACGTCATCGTAGTTGATGGTGAGGCAGTTCAAGTGTTTTTTGCTCATACTTTCCAGAACGATGTTGTGGAATATCGTATAACCCAAATTGGTGATCAGAACATCTCTGAAGGTACTATGGATGCTGAGCAGTTAGGACAATTATCAGACGCTTCTTTAGCGACGGTCGAGGCCACGCTGACTGACGCGGAACTAGGATCAATAACAAAAAAGATCACAAGCGATGTATTCGTCCTGCCGAATAAGAATCAGTTGGGCTTATCGATTGCTGATGCCTCAGATTCTTTATCAAATGCGGTCGAAAGTTATTTTGAAAGTGGATACTGGGGCGCATTGGGTCAGGCAACCGAAACAGTTGATTCAAATCAATTTACATTTATCGACCCCGATTTTGGAATTGAGGTGTTAGGGGTTGATTATGAGATTGGCGTGTCAACACTATCTGACCGTTCTGACGGTAAACTATTTGCAGAAGATGGCAATATCCTCAATCGTGTCCATGGAACTAAATTCAATGATTTCCTTGTTGCGCGGGCGCCAGATGTTGGCGCGAACGAAGGCTCTGTACTCTTTGGCGCGCAAGGTGAAAATACTCTACTCGGTAACATTGGCGATGATGTTTTGGTGTCGGCAGGAGGGCACGATATCTTGACCGGAAATGCGGGTGCGGATGTATTTCAAATAGTCACAGATACAAAGAATGCAGAGACCTCAGTCTCTAATTTGGAAAACGCGTTGGATCGACTTTTGGGGTTAGATGTCGATTCGGAGACGCATGCATTCAAGCACCAAGAATATGAGTCGGTTGATCAAGCGTCTGGACAGTCCACTAAGTTAGTTGATGCTTTGCGAGATATTCATAGTGATCTTGGCGTAAGCGATTCATCGGTCGATCTTCGTGCTGTAGTGACCGACTTTACTCGAGGATTTAATGATGGCGAAAGTGATCGTCTCGTTATGGCTGGCGTTCACGGGTCGGACGCGGCGGACCCAAATATCTCTGCTCATCACTTGACCTGGGGTGATAATGATTACATTTATGTAGTCGCGCAGTCGATAGCAGATCCTACTGCGCAAGGGTCGGTGGATGCTTTTGTATCCGCGCTATTGATTCCTGAGTTCAGTCCTGTTGATATAGCGTTGACTGATCTCGAAAGCGCTGGAATCTATGCCGTTTAAAACCCATTCTTTCATTCATTTGAAGCGAGTTCTTGCGGTATCGACTTGTTTGATCGGTTTAGCTGTCGTCGCTCAAACTGCTCGAGCTGAGCGAGTCTTGTCCGAGACAACCTTCGATGAGCGGGGCGTGGTTGCTAAGACCTACGATGAACTCAACGCTCCCGATGATTTAGTCAGAGAGCAACCTATTGAGCCTAAAGCTGAGGATAAAATAGGCCCGAGCGCTATAGATTCAACAGAGCGGGGTGTGGAAAATGCATCTGAGTCGAGTGCGAGTGGCTTGGTGCAATTTTTTTCTAATTTGTTTGGTTCTGATGACAATAGCCAAGAGCCCTCCGAGAAAGCTGAGGAACGGTTAGGCGTCCCATCTGCAGTTGTGGGACAGGATGTGACGGTGTCTAGTGTGGTTGATGAAACCACCGTGAATGTCAATACGGTAGAAGAACCAAAGACGCAAAGCCCGGCTGTGATGAGTTCTCTTGAACTAAACGCCGATGAAAATCGGGCTGAGCGTCTTCAAGCGATTTTTGGTGATGCTGAGTCGGAAGTATCAACTCGTGCACCTGTCCGAGGTCGAGACGAGGATCAAGATACGGTTGATATGTCGGAAGAATCGGTCACTGTGGTGGTGGAGAGCCCAGTGGTTGATGGACTTGAAAGCGAGGTTGACAAAACCTTGGAACCAAAGAGCCTTCCAGGCAAGCGTCAGGTGCAAGACTCAGTGGAGACGCCTAATCTGGTTCAACGATTTTTCAATTTATTCAAACAGAAACCGGATGAGCCGGAGTCGGTAGCGCGTGGTCAAGAGGAGGTTGTTTCAAGTGAGGAGGTAGCAGAACCTCGATCATTTGCAGCAGAGCTACCATCGATTCAGGGACAACCAGATTTCATTCCTCAGGAGCCGACCTCTGGTTTATCTGATAAGCCTGAGACGGCCGCACAACCAAGGGAAAAAATCCCAGAAATCGGCAGCATGCCAGATGTCATTGTTCCGCCACCACCTGTAATTCCGAGTGCTAAAGAGTCTATGCCTTCGCTTAAAAAGACACCTCCAATTTTTATGGATAAGGATCAATCACTCCCCAATGAGCTAGGGGTTCTGAATCCATTAATGATTGGCTATCGACTCGATGCCTTTGCACTTGGACTTATTAACGATGTACGAAAAGGGGAGGGACGAGAACCATTTCAAATGTTCGCTCAGACGATTTCAGATGTCTTTTTCTCGACACCGACGGTGTTGCGATTGCTAGAGTTAGAGAGAACGCTTAATACACAAATCGCAGAGGCTCGAGCGCTTGAACGTCCCCAAGTGAGTTTTTCAGCAGAGGAAGGGCGAAGGACTGTATCAAACGGTGGTGCCGATGGCCGGATTTCCTCGCAGACGATTACAGCTACACAAAGTGTTTGGGATTTTGGAATCATTCGAAGTGGCATCGATCAGTCGCGTAACAATGTCGAAAAGAGTCTAGCTGAAATTCGCGATTCACGATCTCAAGCACTCCTCGAATTGATTTTAGCTTACAATGAAGTGTCAACAGCGCGAATGAATATGCAACTGGTTCAGGTGTTCGCGGAAACCCGTGTTCAATTCCTAGACTTGGTCGATCAAAAACTAGCCCTCGGTGTATCGAGTGAGGCGGACTTGGTAAGGGCTGAAGCCAAAGCGTATGAAGCACAAGGTGAGCTACCTGCGGCGGCGCAGAGACTTCAGGCTGCTGAAGACCGATTTATCGAATTATTTGGTGTGGTCCCGCCAAAGCAACTGCCAGCCTATGCGCTGCCATCTAATCAGCTGAGCTTGGCTGAGCTTGGACTGATGACGGAACGGCATCCGATCGTTACAGCGTCAGAGCTTGAGTACCAAAACAGCCAATTAAATTTACAACGACTATCTGCTGAAAAACTCGGAACCGTGAATTTTCAATTGTCTGGGAGTCGGTCAGATACCCCGACGACGTCATCGACCGATCAAATTGATGGAAAGATCGTCTACCAGGTCGACTTGTATGATGGCGGTGATTTATCGGCACGGCTCGAGCGAGCATCCGGAGCTGTGGTTGAAGCGCGTTGGGAATTGGAGCGGGTTCAGCGCGAAACGCGACGGGTTCTTGAGAGTGCGATCTCTGAGTTGGTTGCGAGTCAATCGTTGGAGTCTGCTCGTTTAAACTCTTTGGAAGCAACTGTGAAGGCCAGTGACGCGACGAAAGAGTTGTTCATGTATGACCGAGGTGATTTGACGGATATTTTTCGAGTGCAGGATGACTATTTAAATGCAGCGAAAGCGCTAGTCGATGCTCGTGCTGGTAAAGAAAATGCAGTTTATTCATCGCTTCACGCGGCAGACCTACTGATTGAGCAGTTTGGGTTAGGTATTTGATGCGTACCGATCAGATTGACCGGCTCGTTTATGACATTTCCTCGCGATTTGATTCTGCGATCACTCCCTCCGAGGCTCGCGCACTGATACCAACGCCTGACGCTGACCGGTCAGTAGATTGGTTGTCAGATGTCTTATCCGACATTGGGATTGGTAATGAGACGATTGAAGATATCTCCTCTCTTGCTATGGATCGGTTTCACGACGTCGGCTTGTATTGCGTCGACGAAACGGTTTTTGTTTTTTATTTCGATCCGCTCCGGCATGTCGTTTATTTTCGCGATCTTGACACCGGATTAGTGTCAACTGCAGAAGAGTTTTTAGCGGCTCCTCCTGAGTTGGCGAGTAACGGAAAAAACCCATTAGTGATTCGGTATTTTGAAGTCGCTGAAGAAAGCCTGGCCGCGATTCCTGGTGTCGAGACACACTGGTTTTTTTCGCCGCTATGGAAATTTCGCGGATATTTTGTACAAGCAGGGATCGCATCATTACTGACCAACTTGTTTGCAGTTGGTACATCCCTTTTTGCGATGGTTGTTTATAACCGAATCATTCCATCAAACGCCTTGTCATCTTTGCTTGTTTTGGTTGTTGGAATGGCGATCCTGCTGATTGCCGACTACCTCGTGAAAACGGTACGGAGTAAGCTTCTAGGAGCCGCTGGTGTCGAGGCAGATCTTATCATTGCAGACAGGTTATTCACCCAGGTTCTCGATATTCAGTACAAATCGCGGAACGGGTCTGTTGGCCAGATGGCTAACGTCCTGAAAGAGTATGAACAGATTCGGGAATTTTTTACCTCAGCAGCCTTGGTGTCTGTGATCGATCTTCCGTTTGCACTAATATTCGTCGGGTTTATTTGGTTTCTGGGCGGCATAATGGTGATTCCAGTAGTCGCCGGGATTCTCTTTCTGTTTGCGATCACTTGGTACATGCAGCCTCGGATGAAAAAAATCGCTGAGCGTTCACTTGAGGATGCGCATAACAAGCATTCAGTTCTCGTAGAGACGCTGTCGGGGTTGGAAACAGTCAAGTTATTAGGTGCCGGCGGTATCTTGCGTCGACGATTTAAAACAGTGCTGGCTAGACAGTCCTCTATCGCTGAAGAAAGTAAGCGGCAGTCATTTTTTTCATCAAATCTGACACAAGAAATTCAGCAAGGTGTTCAAATTGCTGTGGTGGCAATCGGAGCGATTGCTGTGTCTGACGGTGAATTTGGTTTCGGGGCCATTATTGCTTGCACGATTTTATCAGGCAAAGCGCTATTACCATTTGCTCAGCTTGCGCAGCTTTTATCACGTTTCAATCAAATCGTGTCTGGCTACAAAGCTCTTGATGAGCTAATGAAACAGCCGGTCGAGCATGAGAATAAAAAGCAATTTATCAAACGAGGTCGCTATAAAGGCGCGATACGATTTGAAAACGTATCGTTTAGCTATCCCAATAGCCCACAAGCTGCTTTGAAAGATGTGTCATTGGAGATCGCGCCAGGTGATCGTGTTGCCATTGTTGGTCGTGTGGGGTCGGGTAAAACAACAATTGGCAAAATGATTACCAAATTGTTTGTCCCTGATGATGGTGCGATTTTTATCGATGGGGCAGATATTCGGCAAATAGATCCAGCGGAAATCAGAGAAAATATTGGTTTGGTCTCGCAAGAGCCGTGGATGATCGCTGGTAGCGTTGAGCAAAATGTAGTTTTAGGGGCTCCTAATGCAGGCACAGATGAAATGTTATGGGCATCTGAGCTCGCAGGCGTCTCAGATTTTGTCAACAGGCATCCCGATGGTTTTAAAATGATGGTGGCTGAACGTGGTGAGGGCTTGTCAGGAGGGCAAAGGCAAGCGATTTCGATCGCAAGAGCTCTCGTACGGAAACCACCCATCCTACTTTTTGATGAGCCCACCAGTTCGATGGACGCAAGAAGTGAACGAAATTTGATCGCACGGCTGAAGGAAACGCAACTGAACTGTACCGTGATTGTGATTACTCACAGAACATCACTGCTTGCTTTGGTTGATCGTGTCATTGTTATTGATGACGGGAAGATTGTTGGTTCTGGGTCGGTGGATGCGTTCCTGAACGCCACCCTCAGCAAGACCGGTAACGCGAATAAGCTGGAAACGGCTGATGATTCGGTCAATGTTTAACGATGAAAATATCAAGAATCTTTCTTCTTATTAGGGCCTTATTTTCGTATGAAATGCAGGATCGTGATCGTCCTGATACTCATTTGATGTGGGTTATCTCCCTAAGTTTCGTCGCTTTTTCTGGATGGGCTTATTTCTCAGAGATTGATCGAGTAGTCACTGCAAATGCAACGGCATATCCCTATGCAAAATTACAGACAGTCGAGCATTTCGAGGGCGGTCGAGTTGATAAAATCCTCGTCCAAAAGGGAGATGAGGTCAGTAAAGGCGATTTATTGATTACTTTGAGTCCCATTCAAACGCTCGGTGAATTGACGATCCAGACCGATCAGGTTGCAGAATTAAGTGTGAAGCAGTCGCGTCTATTAGCTGAATACGAGAACATTGCATCATTCGAAGTGAATAAAAATTTCCTTGAGGCGCATCCTGAAATAGTGGCGCAGGAGCGGGCGATCTTTCGAGAGCGCGTTAGGCAGAGAAAAGTTGAAATGGAAGCAAAGGTGGCTGAGGTAGATTCAGCCAAGGCAAAATTGTCTGCGGCTCAAGCAGGACTTCGAGCTAGCGATGAGGAATTCAAGACAATGAAGCTTCTGTTTGAAAAAGGTTTGGAGCCTGAGCTTTCATTTATTAAGGCCGAAAAATCTCATGCCGAAGCAATATCATCGTTAGAAACGGCTCGACAAGAGGTTATCCGCAGTCAGAGCGCGGTCGATGCCACATTGCGCGACTATCAAACTACAATTCTCCAAGAGCTTTCGGAGGTACGAAGTAATTTAACAGCTGCGCGAGAAAATATTCGCGTGGCCGCCGATAAAGCGGATAGATCAGAGCTGAGAGCTCCCAGTGCTGGAATTGTTAATAACGTGTTGGTTTCGACTGTAGGTGGCACAGTTAAGCCTGGTGAGACAGTGGTCGAAATTGTTCCAGAAGGTTCGCAAATATTTATTGAAGCGAATATAGCACCAGCTGACATCGGGTTTATCGAACTTGGTCAAGCGACGCTCATTAAACTAACAGCCTACGATTATTCCGTTTTTGGATCGTTGTCTGGTCAGGTGACGGTTATCGCGGCAGACACAACCACAGAGGAGAGCGGCGAGCAGTTCTATAAGGTCAGCGTGCAGCCTTTGACTAAATATCTCGACAGTAATAGCCGCGAGCTTCAGGTCATTCCAGGTATGGAAGCTCAAGTTGATATTATTGTAGGCAAACGCTCGGTGCTTGACTATTTGCTCTCGCCACTTTTGAGAGTTACCCAGGAATCCCTCCGCGAAAAGTAGTTCAACCCGTTTGGTGAGTATTTTGGCGAAGCGGCAGGATATGCAATTTTTTCAACAGATGGCCTTTGTATCAGTCGGATTCTGGAGTAACTTCAAATATTGGCGGTCTGCGAAATCAAGTGTAAGCTAGAACCAGGGCGAATTTAACTAATGCTCGGACCTTTATTAGCTACCGATGGATTCATTTGGATAAGAGTCAATGCTAAAATTTCTACTAGCGCGAGAGCTATTTTTCCGGCATGCAACTCGCGCCGACTGTCACCACTAATAGTCAATCGCCAACCCATTACGTTCACTTTGGCAAGCCTTATTCATACCAGACCACTTCGACCTATCGATTGTCAGTGGAGTTTAGCTGGTCAAAGTAAGCGATCCATCCTCTAGATTGTTTGGACCCAGGTACGCGTTTTTTTGTTGCACCAGTTGGAGTGATTCATACATTTGTACCGGGAATTGTAGTATCGCTGATCTCTGATCAAGTGAAGGTATTTGATTACTTTGAAACGCTTTCGATGCAGAATCGTCAAAATGTACGAGGTTCGCTGTTACACTGCGCTCCAGAGGAAAATCATGATTGATTCGCATTGTCACCTTGATTGCATTGATGTGTCCGCGCGCGAGGGCGGTGTGCAGTCTGTTTTAGATCTTGCGGCGCAACATGGCGTTGATCGGATGTTGTGTATTTCAATAACGCTTGGCAACGACGGCCCGCGACAGCTTGCCAAAGTGCATGAGCGCGTGTGGGCGACCGTCGGTATTCATCCCTGTCACGCGCATGAAGAACCTGGGGTCACGATTGAACGGTTGTTGGAGCTGGCCAAGGCAGATTCAGTCATTGCACTCGGCGAGACAGGACTCGATGGATTTCATGACCCGGTGACTGACGTGCAACGCGAGAGTTTCGTGACGCATCTCGAGGCCGGAAGACAGGCACGGTTGCCAATTGTTGTGCATACCCGTGATGCACGCGATGAAACGATTGAATTGATCAAGGCGCATGGCTCAACTGAGACTGCTGGTGTCTTGCATTGCTTTACCGAATCGTGGGATATGGCTCAACAGGCGATTGATCTTGGCTACTACATCTCAATGTCTGGCATTGTGAGCTTTCCAAAAGCGACGAATGTCCATGAGGTTTGCCGAAAAATTCCAGCTGACCGTCTGTTGATCGAGACAGACGCGCCCTGGCTTGCTCCTGTTCCGTATCGTGGTAAACCGAATGAGCCTGCTTTTGTGAGTCATGTGGCTGAGGCAGTGGCGATGCTTCGTGGTACAAGTCCTGAAGCCATTGCTGAGCAAACCACTGAAAACTTTTATCGACTGTTTCAGGCTGCGAACGCGTGAACCTCTCCGAAGCTGTCCGGCTTGAGCGCGATAAGCGCAAGCGACAAGCATTCATTCGTCGCGAACAAGATATCCTATCTGTCTGCGAGAGTTTGATGGCCGAGAAGGGCGTTCGTCAGGTATCGGTCGATATGATTGCTGCACGGACCGGGGTCGGTAAAGGCACGATTTACAAGCATTTTGATAGTAAGCGCGACATGTTAATCGCAATCGCTGCACAATACTTTGCGATGTTGATCGAGTTACTTGGTCGGTCGAACGATCCTGCACGTGCGGTGTCTGACTGGATTGAAGCGCAGTTGTATACACCGCGACGGTCGCTACTTATCCATGAACTCGTTGCTACACTTGAAGATGACTCAGAAGCGCTCGATAAAATTCAAGACGTAAGGTACCAGATGCGGAAGCGATTAGCTCAGGTTTTATCAGGATCGTCGAGTACACGAGGGCGGCCTTTTGAGCGAGCGATGTGGTTGGATGCGATTGTCCAGGGTGCTCTCTTGGAGATGGAATCGGCCCTCAAGTCTGAATCCTTTGATGAAGACGAATGGGTTGAGTCCATCACGCGGATCGTCCCGATCCTCATGAGCCAGCCAAAACTCAAATTCAGAAAGCAAGATTTAACATACCTCTAATTGACCATGATCAGTTGATCGCCTTCGACGATTTCACTGTTGTCGAGCGATCGTAAAAATAGCCCACAGACATCCGTATCGAGTTGTCTATCCAGCCGATCCAGAAAATCTGCTGTACGTGACCCGTGCCAATCACACTCAGTTGCCAGGCAACGCACAATCGGTTCGACCACTTCAAATGTTGCATTACCGATCTGTAAGGTACTTCCGACCCATGAGAGCTCTTCAAACGGATCGACTCCATCGATCAGTAAATTACCTCGGTAGCGTTCCGGGTGATCACTGGTACCTGTTGCCTTCGCGATTGCTGTGACAGTGGAGCGATTCAGTAACGAGACATAGGCTTCACGTTCGTCAGTGAAGCCTGTAGTTAGGGTCTCAAGAGTTAATTGATCAAGATCAGGGCTCAGGCAGCGGATCCATTCAATTAATGTGTCGCCATCGAAAGGATTTCGATCAATTGTTAATCCGTTTCCCTGATAATCGAAATGGACGTTCTCTGATGTCCAATCCACTTTGATTTGGGAGCACAGATCCGTCTGTACTGATTGCACGAAAAATTTCTTCGGCCGCCATCCTTCCCGCGCAGGTGGGTTACGCTCCGCATACTGAAGGGCATATTGTCGATCACCTTGGAGTGTTTGAAAGCGATGTGTTGACGAGTTGTTAAGGCGTTCTCCAGCAAATCCCTTGAGCGGATACCGAGTAATCGAATGAAGCTCCACTAATGACTCTCCGTTGGATGTTCGCATAGTTCCAGTAGAACACCTTCGGTATCTTTGGGGTGAACAAAGGCCACCTTGGTCCCATGTGCGCCTGGCACAGGTGATTCGTTTATCAAGGTGTAGCCTTCAGCTTTGAGCCGTGCGAGTTCGGCTTCGATGTCGGTGACGGTAATTGCTAATTGCTGAAGGCCACCTTTGCCGGCATTCTTCTCGATGAACTTCGCGATCGGGCTGTCCGCTTCAGTGGCCGCAATCAGTTCGATACATGATTCACCAATCTGAAAAAAGGCTGTCTCGACTTTCTGTGAATCGACTCGATCACGGCCGGTCAGCGTAAATCCAAGTCCCTGGTATGTTCTGATTGCGTCTTCGATGTCGGTGACGGCGATCCCAACATGATCGATTTTGTGTAACATGCCTATTGTTCTCCTGCCGTGTCGGCGTATTCTTTGCGTAAGCATATAAGAAAAAGGATGTGGTGATGTTTAGATCAATCGTTGTGGACGATTTTATGACTACACACTTAGCGACGGCAAAACCCAGCATGGATTTACTGTCCTTGGTTGATTTATTGCTGATTCAGGGGATTTCGGGTGCTCCAGTTGTCGATGACGACGGCAAGTTGATCGGCATGATTTCAGAGCAGGATTGCCTCAGAGCGATACTTGTCGGTACCTATCAAGGCGATATTGGTGGACAGGTTGGCGACGTCATGAGCAGTCCAGTGGAGACGATCCAACTCGGGGAAAATATTGTTGAGGTGGTTGAGCGGATGATACGAACCAATCGGCGTCGATTTCCGGTGGTCGACTCTGAAGGAAATCTGAGGGGTCAGATTTCGAGAAGAGATCTCCTTCGTGCTGTAAGAGCCTATGAAATCCCTGAAGATGAGCCTGCGCGCTAGGACGATAAAGCCTTTTCCAGCGGTTTGATGCATGCGAGCGCAGCGTTTGGTGGCGTAACCTCGCCTGAGGCCACGCGCGCTTTCTGCTCATGATAGAGCGCAGCCCAGGTTGCATTCGCTTTAAGGAGGTCGGTGATGCCATCGTTGAGTAAACGCTCAAACCATTGATTCGCTTGTTTAGAACGGCGCTCAGGAATCGCCTCGAGCCCCGCTTCGCAATACGCCTCCATCCGAGCCCACAAGCTGTCAATCCCGCGTGGCTCAAGTGAGCTGACGGATAATACCTCCGGGGTCCAAAATCCTTGATGATTTAAAAATCCCATGGCGTTTTTGTAGTGCACGACGGATTGACTGGCCAACGGTTCCGCGTCGCCATCGGCCTTATTGACAACGATAAAATCGGCAAGTTCAAGAATGCCTTTCTTGATTCCTTGAAGCTCATCACCTGCACCAGGTTGCATGAGGACAAGGAATAAATCGGTCATCGAATGCACTTCGTATTCACTTTGTCCAACACCGACAGTTTCAACTAAGATGACGTCGAACCCGGCAGTTTCGGCAACCAGGATCGCTTCGCGTGTTCTGTTTGCGACACCACCTAAAGAGCGGCCGGCCGGTGATGGTCTGATGAACGCATTGTCTTTCCGAGACAGGTGCTCCATCCGCGTCTTATCGCCCAAAATGGATCCACCATGGAGCGGAGACGACGGATCGACTGCCAGCACACCAACGCGTTTACCGAGACTGATTAGAAATAAGCCAAACGCTTCAATAAATGTTGATTTTCCAACGCCAGGAACACCTGAGATCCCAATACGCAGGCTATTACCAGCATGAGGAAGGCATTGTTCTAATAATGCAGCAGCGTCCCGACGATGCACCGGATTGGTTGATTCAATGAGCGTAATCGCCTTGGCCAGCGCTCGACGCTGGCCTTTGTGTAATGCTTCAAAATCGATGTCAGGCACCTGTTTTCTCAATCGCATCGAGGACTGATTCAGCGCACGCCGAAATTTTGGTTCCCGGACCAAAGATCGCAGCGACGCCGTGATCATAGAGTGCTTCATAGTCCTTTCTTGGGATCACGCCGCCTGCAAAGACAACGATATCGTCTGCACCCTCTGCTGTCAGCGCAGCTTTTAATTCGGGAATGAGAGTCAGATGACCGGCTGCTAGTGAGCTCACACCAATTGCATGCACATCGTTTTCGATCGCCTGACGCGCCACTTCTTCCGGCGTTGAGAACATGGGGCTCAAGTCCACATCGAATCCGAGATCAGCAAAGGCCGTCGCAACAACCTTTGCGCCACGATCGTGACCATCCTGTCCCATCTTTGCGACTAGGATGCGCGGGCGCCGTCCGTCACGGGATTCGAACTCGGTAATCCGTCCCGCGAGAGCAAGCCAGTCTGCATCATCTTTGAAGTGGCTACCATACACGCCTGAAACACTCTGGTGTGTTGCTTGGAATCGTTTAAATACGACCTCCATTGCATCAGAGATTTCTCCCACTGTACACCGTGCACGTGTTGCTTCGACAGCAAGGCCGAGAAGATTGCCGGGACCACCACCCGAGGCACAGTCAGTGATGGCCTTCAGACAGGCCTCAGCTTCTGTTGAATCACGCGATGCTTTGATTGACTGGAGGCATTCAATTTGTGCATCACGGACCTTCGCATTATCGATCGAGAGAACCTCAAATTCATCCGCTGCACCGTTAGGTAGGGTATATTTGTTGACTCCGACGATGACATCTTCACCGCGATCAATCCGCGCTTGTTTATTGGTCGCGGATTCTTCGATCCGGAGTTTCGGAAGACCTGCTTCGATCGCTTTGGCCATGCCGCCTTCTTTTTCAACTTCAGCGATCAATTCACGTGCTCGCTCTGCAAGTTCGTTGGTCAGTGATTCCATCATGTAAGAACCGCCCCAGGGATCCACTACCTGACGAATTCCTGTTTCTTCTTGCAGGATGAGCTGGGTATTCCGAGCAATGCGTGCTGAAAATTCAGTCGGTAGCGCGATCGCTTCATCGAATGAATTGGTATGCAATGATTGTGTTCCGCCGAATACCGCAGCCATGGCCTCAATGGTGGTTCTGACCACGTTGTTGTAGGGATCTTGTTCTGTGAGTGACCAACCTGAGGTTTGACAATGTGTTCTTAGAACTGTTGAGCGCTCCGATTTTGGATTGAACTCATTCACAATCTCGTTCCACAAAAGACGCGCAGCTCTGAGCTTTGCGATCTCCATGTAGAAGTTCATTCCGATACCAAAAAAGAACGATAAGCGAGGCGCAAACTGGTCGATATCGAGCCCTGCTGCGAGCGCTGTCCGAATGTATTCTTTGCCGTCAGCAAGCGTATAGGCGAGCTCGAGAGCGGCATCGGCACCTGCTTCCTGAATATGATAGCCAGAGATCGAAATGGAATTGAACTTCGGCATATTGTCAGAACAATAACTGATGATATCGCCGATGATGCGCATGGAAGGTTCTGGTGGATAGATATAGGTGTTCCGAACCATNAACTCTTTCAGGATGTCGTTCTGGATTGTTCCTGACAGTTTGTCCTGNGATACACCTTGCTCTTCGGCAGCAACGATATAGCCTGCCAACACAGGAAGCACGGCACCATTCATTGTCATTGACACTGACACNTGATCGAGTGGAATTCCATCAAANAANATCTTCATGTCTTCAACAGAATCGATNGCAACACCNGCCTTTCCGACATCACCTGAGACACGGGGATGATCAGAGTCGTATCCACGGTGTGTTGCTAGATCAAATGCGACAGACACGCCCTGACCNCCGGCAGCAAGCGCTTTTCGGTAAAAGGCGTTGGACTCTTCTGCCGTGGAGAAACCGGCGTATTGACGAATTGTCCANGCACGACCGGCGTACATNGTCGCTTTAGGACCGCGCATAAACGGAGCNATTCCAGGCATGCTCTTGCGGGTATCGAGATCTTTGACATCGTCATCTGTGTAAAGAATCTTCAGGCCGATACCCTCAGGCGTGAACCAGGTCATTTCATCCGGTGTTAGTCCCTTTGACTCTCTCGCAACCAGCGCTTCCCATTGCTTTTTGTCTGTCATGCAATCCTCACAACGTTCGCAGCTGTTCGACTGTATGAGAAAGGCGNGCATTAGCAAGTGCTTCGTCGNCAATCTCTTCAGCGATTTCGTCAGGCTCGATTCGATACAAGGGCTCGCCTTGTTTCACGATGACGCCGTCNCCGCGNTCAANGAGCACCTCAGTCACAGTTCCTGCAAATTCAGCATACACCTTNTTAAACATTTTCATGACTTCAANGANGTANAGTGGATCACCCANGTCAAAGTGTGTTCCGACATCGAGGAAATTTGCTGCGCCCGGTGTTTCTTGGGCATAGAACATACCACCAGAGANCGCCNCAATTTCATTTGCAGAGGCGANAGGTGGTGGCACCAGAATTTTNCGTGCGCGTTCTGTCAGCTCGGTATCTTTCAGACGATCCGGAATGGTGACCGTTAGGTCATCATTGACCTTTAGCTCATCAAAGCCGACAGCGAGCGCTGATTTAGCAACAGCACCNATCAATTCCAAGCCTGCTTGGAATCCTCGATGAGCTGCTTGGATGTCGCCCCAAAGTGCAGCGTCAATTGCCGTTGGTGNTTGATCGGTTGAGAGCATGTGTGACNATTNGTTCCAGCGATGCGCGCCGANTNGATCTTCCAAGTNTTGATAAAAACNGAGGCCTTGCTCAAGAATGANNTGATCGTGATCCCAAATCACCTCAAGCGCAGGGNCGTTCTCAATCAAATCCATATTCAGATAGTGATAGAGGTCGGCTAACACNNTGAAAGGATTTGTTTTCCAAACAAATTGACCCGCCTCGACTGCCCAATCCTGGCGGACTTTGGCAATCCAACCCATCAACCGATGCGGATTGGTCAGAAGCCGCTTCAGCGGTCGAGTGATCAGTGTGTGCTTACGNGCAAACANCTCGGGATATNCCGACTGACTCGCNAAATGATGAAATCCTGCATCCAGATCGAGCTTTCTGGCNTCTTCGAATAACAGTCCGGTCAGTGTCAGATAGGGCTGGATGAACGCTGTTGTTGATTTTGCATANGGATTTTGCGCCAAGAACCAATGGACGAGGCCGTAATGAAACTCAAGATTGGTTTGCACATCCTGACCATCAATTGTCATTTTCCGTAAGACTTCTGCCATCNGCTCATAGCTGACCNAACGATCATCACCGACGGTTAGGAGGAGTGCGACATTTGAGTCATAAGCGCCCGCTAGGGTGTATTTCATGAATGCACCAGTATCTGGATTCTTCACACAGATACCCTGGTCATCACGGATTTCGCCATCGATTGGTGATGACCAATACTCAATGACTCCACCGGTGTGTGGTGCGAGGCCGGCGTTGGTTGCATTGAGGCGCGCTTCCACTGATGCCGTCACACGAGCGACACGTGTTGGCTTTGGGAGTTTGTGTCTATGCCAGGCGATTATCGCCATGGCTTCAACCAGGGAATTCACGACGAACGCATCCGAAGGGTCGTTTGGATTTTCAAAGCGCAGCCCGTAGCACAGTTCGCTGACCCGGTGCTCGACCTGAATCCGTGTATTCATTTCCATAAAGAAATGCTGATCGGCATCAACGATACATTCGAATGTCGAGACCGAATCGAGGCCAACGGCTGTACCAAACCGTGTCGCTTCGTCTTCCATGCGCTCGAGAATGGTCAGGTCAGACTCAAGGGCTTTCTTTTGTGACGGGCTGTCACTGGATGCATCGATCGCCTGTTTGAGACTCTCAATGGTGGTCGAGACTTCAAGCAATTTTTGCTCATGCATCTGCAGTGAACAGTCACGACCACCTAGTGTGAGACACCAGTCGCCGTTACCGATCACCTGAATTTCCTGATGGCGAGTGGTCTCGATGTTCAGTTCGATCAAGACGTTTTTGTTGTCACCACGACCGGTCGCTTTCACTTCATTTAAGACTTCACGGAGAAGCTCGGGGACTTTAGACGAGGCTTCTTTGACCTGTGTTTTGTGGTCACCTGCATAGTCTTTTGGCGCCACTAAGATACGTTGGCCTTTCCCGCCGCCGCCGCCAATTGCTTTCAGTCGAATTCGGTTGTTCGGTTGTTGGTCAAAGAGTTTTGCGACTTCAATTTCNGCTTGCAGGGCGATCTCATCGATCGTGATGACATCAACCAGCGCGTCGTAACTGGCGNCTAACAGGGCTTCAGCTTTCTCTACNTCGGTTGAGCCCTGAGGTGTAGCGAGCTTGTGAGCCTTGGCAATTGCCTCGAGCCCGCCATCGCGTTCTGCTTTGGCGAGTAGTGTTCGGACGGTGAGGTNGTTGACNCCTGGAANAACAGAGACATCGGCCGCGAGTGCTGNNCGTTTCGCCTCATCTTTCAATCCGGCCTGGNGCACGGTACGGGAGCAAGGGCCGATGAATGTCAGTCCAGATTCTTCGACCGCGCGAACGAGACTCTCGTCTTCAGCCATGAATCCATAGCCCGCAAAAATCGAGTTATGACCNTTATCTTTGGCGATCTGAATGATCTGCTGAATCCGTTGATCCCGCTCNTCCTTACTTGCACCGGTGTAGTCAGGAACACGGTGAATNCGAGTGGGGTCTGACANCAGACGAAGCTCAGGTGCCAGTGCATTTTGATAGNTGATTGAGTCTTTCTCCGACAACAAAATGCCAAATTTGCCACCCATTTCAGTCAGCACATCCATGACTTCTTTACGGATCGGTCCACGACAGATAATTAAGCAATCAATCTCGTGACATGCGAATTGCTTAACCCATGCCGAGTTTGACTGAGATAGGCAACGATTTTGATGGATNAAATCGCTTTGCATTAGTGGAACTCCCTCTGAATCGCAGTCATCGGTTTTGGCTGGTATGCCTTGATGTAGCGGATGAAGTTTTCACCAAGCGTNTGTCGCAGATCCTGTGGCATCACAATTTGACTGATGGACCCTAGCGACAANGCTTCNCTTGGGTTCATCANNTCGGCCTCATAGCGTTGGCTGAGAAGAGTTTCTTGCTCTTTGAGCCAGTTTGCGGCGTCAGAATCACCCTTGGCTGTTCGATTTTTGGCTTCAAGCCGGATGACTTTCAATTCATCCTTGTAAACAAATTCTTTGCCTGCTGGTCCCATGACAGCGAGTCGTGTGGTTGGCAGTGCAAAGACCATGTCGGCGCCGAGTTTGTAGTTATTGAACGCGGCATACGCACCACCGAACGCATTACGGATGATGAGAAGGAAGCGCGGTACCCGAAGATCGATGATGGAATCAAGCATGGCGCGGCCAGCCTGGACGATTCCACGGCTTTCCTGNTCGCGGCCTGGGAGGAATCCCGTGGTGTCTTCCANAAACAACATCGGGATGTTGTAAAGATTGCAGAANCGGATGAAACGGGCATTTTTNAGNGCAGCATCAATATCGATTTGACCTGANGCAACAGCTGAGTTGTTTGCACAAAATCCAATNACGTGTCCGCCAATACGACCAAAGGNACAGATCGTATTGCGCGCGCGATTTGGTTGGAACTCGTAGAAGTCGCCGTGATCGCAAATCTGTTGAATNATGATCGTGACATCCAGTGGTGTGTTAAAACCACTGNGCGAATTAAATGCCCGTTTCAAAAGAATATCGGCATCCCATGTCTTGCGTGAAATCGGATCAGACGTTGACTGGAAAGGAGCCATGGTTTCGTTATTTGACGGCAAGAACCGAAGTAATCGACGAACCTTACGGATTGTCTGAACTTCATCCTCTACCACGAAATCTGTGACGCCTGTCTGGCTGTGGACATTGGGTCCACCGAGCTCATCGGGCGTGACATCTTCACCGAGCACGCTTTTGATNACTGCGGGACCNGTNAGACCAAAAAATGTTGTATTGGGCTGGATCACAAAAGAGCCTTGGCGCGGCAGNTACGATCCGCCGCCTGCATTGAATCCGAACATGCACATGATTGATGGCACNCGTCCCGAGATCTCTCGCAACGCTCGGAACGCTTCAGCATAGCCATCGAGGCCACCGACGCCAGCAGGAACGNAGGCGCCGGCNGAGTCGTTGAAGCCAATGACGGGGATTCNAAGTTTTCCGGCCGTTTCAAAAAGCTGAGCGAGTTTTGATCCATTGGTTGCATCCATGGAACCNGCACGGACNGTNAAGTCATGGCCATAGATTGCAACATCGCGTCCACCGACTTTGGCGAGNGCGGTCACAAGGCTTGCACCGTCTAAATTGGGTCCCCAGTTCTGAAAGAGGATGGTTGGCTCTTCATCGACCAGTAGTGTGATTCGTTCCCAAACCGTCATCCGATTTTTCTGATGCTGGCGCTCGATGGCAGCGACAGGTGCACCTTTTGGACNTTGCTGGAGTTCCCAGCCGGCTTTCAGAGCATCCTCATAGATGCCCGGTTCGCGAGCTAGTTCTCCAGGAATTTCAAATCGCTTNTCTTCGGGTGTCTGAAAAGGATTGGTGAGACGGGCGCTTTTGGCGGATCCAACCATGGTGTGTGAGTCCTTATCTTTCTGTNAGATGATNNGGTCAATNNGCTATGATGATGCATTGCACACAGCATGTGCAAAATGACTTTCGTAGAACAATATNAGGCGAGACCNTTAGTGATCCGACATTTTGTCTTTTTCTCAGCCCAATCCAGCCAACTGGATGTGGTGTTCGAGGGANTGAAAATTCTGGAAAAAAATTCCGNATGCAGANCNCGTTGAGGTGCGANTNAACNAANAATNAGNCGAGATCTCGAACNAAATTGANGTTGTCGTTTATGCTGAATTTTCATCCGATGAGGCGTTAAACGCNTTCAAATCACGCCCGTTGTACGAAGAGTCGATTGANCGTGTGCNACCCAATCGTGAACTTCGGTTTGTCGCCGTCACACGTNCTTAAGCGACTCCTACTCGACAGCAATCCATACAGGGCAGTGATCGGATGGTTTTTCCATCGCCCGTAATGTGTAATCGATCCCGCAATCTGTCATCCGCTCGATTAACGGTTTGGAAACCAAAATGTGATCGATGCGAAGTCCACGTTTGGGATCATCTTCGAAGCCTCGGGAACGGTAATCAAACCAGCTGTATCGATCATCAATCTCCGGATTCACANAACGCCANCTATCAACCAATCCCCAATTGATCAGTTGTTGGAACCACTCGCGTTCCTCNGGAAGGAACGATGATTTGCCGGTTCTCAACCAACGCTTTTTTGCATCATCAGTGATGCCGATATCGTTATCGANAGGCGCAATGTTGAAGTCACCCATNACCACAATGTNATCAGTAGGTGAGTATTCTGTATTCAGCGTCGTCAGTAAGTCGCGATAAAATNNCTCTTTCGCTGGGAATTTGACCGGGTGATCGCGAGATTCACCCTGCGGGAAGTAGCCATTGAACACGATGACTTCGGTTCCATCGGCGAGCGCATAAACACCACGGATCATTCGTCGTTGTGCATCATCGGCATCTGTCGAATAGCCACGAGTGATTTTGAGNGGTTCAGGTTTTGACGCAAGCGCAACGCCATAATGTCCTTTTTGACCATGGGTATCGAAGCGATAATTTAAAAATTCGAGATCTTCGAACGGAAATTGTTCATCGGCAACTTTCACTTCCTGGAGACCGATTACGTCTGGATCGAGGTGCTGTTTGAGCGCTTCGAGCTGGTGAATCCGTGCGCGAATTCCGTTGATATTGAATGAGACAATTTTCATAGGGTTTTTGCTTTGGTTTGCCCGCATACTATCAGGTCTAAGGAGAGGCTCAATGAACATNATTTTAATGCGCCATGGCGAGGCGGTTCCATTTGCACCGAACGATGGTGATCGCGTATTGACGCCCANCGGAAAAGGAGAGGCATCGAATACCGGAACGCAACTCAAGAAAGCCGGNTGGATACCTCAAACTGTGTTTTGTTCGACCCGGATTCGGGCGCAGCAGACTTCTGAGCTGGTCATNGGTGCGCTTGGGTTGGTGATCAAACCGCAGGTGCTACCGGGGNTTACACCAGAGGATGATTGGNCAGAGGCGGCGGCGGTGATAGAGCAGCATGCAACCGATCGGAGTTTGTTTGTTTTTCATCAGCCAATACTGACGCAGATCGTCGGTCANTTGACCGAGGCAAACGCCAACNCCGNTGTGNACCCACGTGCCGCTCCAGCAACAGCATATGTCTTGGCCTTGGAGACTTTTTTACCGGAAGCAGCCACTTTGGTGGAGGCGTATCAACCCTGATGACTGAATCTGTTCGTCTTGAAGTCGCCGGGTTAACCATCCATGGGCTCTGTTTTGGTCCGGCGGACGGAATTCCGGTATTGGCGTTACATGGCTGGCTCGATAACGCGGCATCCTTCACACGCCTCGGGCCGCTTTTGACTGGTTGTCGAGTGATTGCAATCGATCAACGTGGTCATGGAATGACTGATCATGTGGGTCGTCCGTATTACATCTGGGATGGTGTACCGGATGTCATCGGGACACTCGATGCCTTGGGTTGGGAGCAAGCAGTTCTGCTCGGACACTCNATGGGTGCTGCTGTTGCGACATTGGTTGCAAGNGCCTATCCAGATCGCATCCAAGCCTTGTGGTTGGTTGAGGGATTGGGGCCTTGGACTTACCCTGATGGAGAGGCNCCTGAATTGTTACGCAAAGCGACTGATCAGCTGCAGCGAGTGAGTACCCGCCAAAAGCCAGTGTATGCGTCGGTCGATGCGGCGATTGAGGCGCGTGTGAGAGGTGCAGTGGTTCCNCTCAGTCGGCAAGCCGCGGAGCCGATTGTGCGACGNGGACTGGTGAAAAGTCCGGGTGGTTGGACCTGGGCGAGTGATCAGTATCTCACCTTGCCACCGCTGTTTCGATTNNATGAATCACAGATTCAGGTTTTCATTCGTCGGCTTGAGATGCCTGTGTCGTTGGTTCTGGGAGATCAGGGATTTTTTAAAGACCCTCTGTTTCTCCCCGACAGAATCAAACTTTGTCGTGACATTGGGGTGGAAACTGTACAAGGTGGCCACCATCTCCACTTGGAAGGCGCAGAAGGCGCCATTGCAACNTGGTTACTAGAGAGGCATTCGGGCGTATGAAGAGATGGATTTTGTTGGGTTCGATGTTGCTGTCGCAGGGATCGATTGCTGCCGATACACCGGGATCGGCTGATCTNCCGGANGTGACACGCCCACTTGGTTCAGAAATCATTCGTTACAGCGAGGGAGTGCAATCAGCAATTCGTTTTCCCTTAGAACGAGTTGAGCGTGTCAACAATCGCCTTGTGATTGATAAGGAACTGGATGTTGAAGGCCATGTGATCGATATCACTTATCAATTAGGCCCCCGGGAAGCNTATCAATCCTTNATGGAGACCCTTGAAAACAGACTGTCGAGTCAGAANGCCGAGATTTTATTTTCGTGCGATAGTCGAGGCTGTGGTGTCAGTGGATTGTGGGCTAACTCGTTATTTCAAGTTCGGGAGCTTTATGGTCCCAACAGTAATCAGATNTATTTTGCTGCNAAATTACCAGGTGCCACAGATCGATATCTGTCGGCCTATGGGATTGAGCGCGGTAATCGGCGTCAATATGTGCATCTTCGGTTAGTTGAGCCTGGCGTGNATGAACCTCGATTTCAGGGGGTACAGGCGCTTCAACAGGAGGGTCGCGTGATTTTACCTGTCGAATTTGCAGGAAATCGCGTGAGTCCTGAGAGTCGTGCAGCGATTCAGGCCGTCGCATCGGATTTGAAATCGCTAGGCACAGATGAACTGGCGATTATCGCGTATTGTGCGGTGACGCCCAGAGGGTCGCTCGAGGATGCTCTAGCACAATCAACCGCTCGTGCCGAGCATGTTCAGTCATTGCTTCGTGAGTCCGGACTCATGATTGAGGAAGCCTATGGCTTCGGACCACTCGTTGCTCCGGCCGGCTTATCGCCAGATCGAGTTGAAATCGTCAAATTTCGGTAGGTGATTCGACCAGCGATGAGAGGGAGTTCGTGGATACACTTTGCGCATGATGAGCGAACACATGGATGATGTTGTCTCGAGCCAAGTTGCTCGGCAGGTCCTGGATTACTGGTTTACCGAATACGCCAGTGGAAATCTTGCAGAAAAGCAGGATAAACGATGGTTTTTGGGTGGTGATCAGGTTGATCGAGAGATTGGTCAACGATTTGGGCATCGTGTTGAGCTTGCGCTGGCAGGTGGCTTTAAAGATTGGGAAAGTGAGCCAGAAAGTCGTCTGGCGCTGATTATCCTGCTTGATCAATTTACCCGGAATATCTTTCGTGGAACGACTCGCGCATTTTCTGGCGATTCGCGTGCGGTGAAACTGGCCCGTCGTGGCCAAACATCCGGTATTTTCGATGACTTACCGCTGATTCAGAAGGTGTTCGCCTTGATGCCTTTGGAGCATAGTGAACTGCTATCGGATCAAGCATTGTGTGTCCAAGGAATGACTCATTTACATGAGCTGGCACCAGATGAGGACAAGCCAAGATTTCAGTCATTTGTGGATTATGCGCTAGAACACAAAGCGATCATTGAGCGCTTTGGTCGATTCCCCCACCGAAATGCGGTGTTGTCTCGGGTATCGACCGACAATGAAAGACGTTTTCTCACTAGCGCAAAGACTTACAGGCAGAGTGTTGCGACACCGTGAAAATTTATTCACCACGGCAGGNGGCGCAAACTATCTTGGATGGATTCGCTGCTTATCGCCATNAGTTCATCAATATTATCTTGTGCGCGCGGACTCGTTTTGAAGAGCAAGCGTGGCGGGACGCTCAAAAGGCTGCCCAGGCGCCTATATCACCNAAGTGTTTGAGATGATTGAGATCTAACCGAACGNTCGAACCGGTGAATACGGCCCAGAAGATGACTTGGATGAAGATCCAGGCTGTGTTTGGCCAGTCGGTTGTTAGTCCTTGGAGGAGCATGCGAAANGCTCTGGTGGATCNAGNGGAAAACGGACTTCACCCTCAGGGATCTCAAGAATGAGTGTCTGTGCACCATGTGTTGCGGCATAGCAGCAAAGCCTTGGAGTCAACCAGCTGGCCTCATCGTCTGAGAGTCTCAAGAGATTGATGCGCATTTCACCATCAGTGGTCTGCGGCTCAATAGCGACTAACAAAGTTGGTGTATCGAAGCGGAGTGATTCGGCATCGAGGGGCATTAACGTTTTTTCCCGATCACCTGTTAGTGTCATGGTTCGATGTGGAATGCCCGCATCGTCAAAAATCGGACCGTCTGGCAAGAATCCATGATTCGCGTAAAAACCCATGGCGGTAATTTGTGCGCCAAGGGTTGGTGTGTTGCCTGCTTTTTGGATTTCTGTGATTGCCGCTCGCAATAATTTACTACCGANGTTTTTGTGTCGGACCTCTTTCAAAACCGCCATGCGGCCAATTTTTGTGAGATCTAAGATGCGCGCACAGCCCACAGGTTCACCATCGCGTTCGGCAAGCAAATGGATTGCCTCTTGATCAGCAGGGTCCCACTCATCAGAGGGNTCGATCTGTTGCTCCTCGATGAAGACTTGGGTTCTGATCGACTGGAGTGCCTCTTGAGCTGTTGCCCAAGTGACCTCACGTACCATCGTTCTCGGACNGTATGAGNNACTCTGTTCGGATGAGGTCGANGATGGTGTCACGCCAGAGGCCTTCCAGCTTCCGGATGTCACCCGATTGAATANTGCGCGTATTGGCCANGTGAAGCAGTTCAGANGGCGTTTGATCACCGATCCGTTCTCCGTTTACATAAAGNGTTTGTTTGACATAGGCCATCCGACAGCCCGGAGCCAGCTCCCATTGTGTCACCGAAGTAATCATTGGGTCGATGTCTTGCTCGTCGATTTCCTGAGCCAGATCGATCTCGAAATAGGGGGTTGTCACCCGTGTTGCCAAGAGATGTTCGAGGACATTTGGCTCGTTTAAGTATCGCATGATGGCCTCTTTGGCCTTGTCCAGATCGCTTACGAGGATCTCGGCGGGAGCGCCATTCATTGATCTACCAGCATCATCGAATCGAATCTGTTGTTGATGACTGCCGAGAGTTTCCAATGCGCCTTCAAGCAGGGCGCCTGCATCGGGTGCCCGAAAGCCGAGCGATAGAGTCATGCAGTCCGGATCAAGGCTGACACCATGATGAATCATATGGGGCGGTAAATAGAGGACATCCCCTGGACTTGCGATCCAGGTGGTTATCGGTTCTTGTGGTTCGACCAATGCGATTGGTTGGTTTGGAACCATCGGTGTCTCATCGGTTGCCCGCGGTCCGATTTCCCATTGTCTGCGACCGTTTAACTGAATGAGAAAGACGCTAAATTGATCATAATGCCGCCCAACGCTACCATCGATTGAAGCCCAAGACAGCATGCAGTCCTCAAACCGCCAATGTGGCAACCAGGTCATGGATTGACGGATCTGATCGTATTCCGGGAACAAATGTTCAAGCGCGTTTATGAGCGCTGTCCAGGGTTTTTTCGGCACTGAAAATGAATTGAATGGACCATGTTCGAGTGTAAACGGTGACCCTTCGTTGCCTGTTAACAATCGGCTTGGCAGGTCGGTTTCAGTGAGAATTTGGATCAGTGTCTCGGTATCTGGAACCAAGGTACTGACGTCCACGGCCTGTTCAAGGATGACAGGAGTGGTTTGCCAGTAGCGCTGTAGGGTGTGTCCATCAGCGAGTGACACACCCTGTAGCCGCTCGACGGTCATACGTTTCTTGCCTGAGCCTCAGCAGATCCAGTGTAAGTCAGCGGTGTCATCTCAAGTAGTGCTTGCTTGGCATCCTCTGGAATATCGAGGTTTCCAATAAAGGCTCGTAATGACTCTTCGTCGATTGGCTTGCCACGGGTTAACTCTTTTAACCGCTCGTATGGTTTTTCAATTCCATAGCGGCGCATGACGGTTTGTACGGGCTCTGCCAGTACTTCCCAACGTTTTGCGAGATCTTCGGTGATNACAGCAAGGTTAATCTCAAGCTTATTGAGTCCCTTCAATGATGCTTCATAAGCAATTAGCGAGTGTGCTGCGCCGACACCCACGTTTCGAAGGACCGTTGAATCCGTTAGATCACGCTGCCAACGCGAGACTGGAAGCTTCGCGGCTAAATGTTCAAATACTGCATTGGCAATTCCGAGATTCCCTTCGGAATTTTCAAAATCGATTGGATTGACTTTGTGTGGCATCGTTGATGAGCCGACTTCTCCGGCGACCGTCCGCTGTTTGAAATAATCAAGTGAGATATAACTCCAGAGATCACGGTCAAGGTCGAGCAGGATCGTATTGTACCGTTTAAGGGCGTCGAAATACTCCGCAACACAATCGTGTGGCTCAATTTGTGTGGTGTAAGGATTGAATGTCAGACCCAGATTAGTGATCACACTGTCTGCGTGATTAGCCCAGTCGACCTCTGGGTAGGCAGACAGATGTGCGTTGTAGTTACCGACAGCACCATTGAGTTTCCCTAACAGCTGTACTGCTTCGAACTGGATGAGCTGACGCTCAAGCCGGGCGACCACGTTTGCGAATTCTTTACCCACGGTTGTTGGAGAAGCACTCTGTCCATGCGTGCGCGACAGCATCGCATGTGCCGCCCAGTCGTTGGCTTTTTCGCGTAAAAAATCGATGATTTCCCGCATTTTTGGTGCCAGTACGTCATCGCGCATGCGGGTCAACATCAGACCGTATGAGAGGTTATTGATGTCTTCGCTGGTGCAGGCGAAATGAACAAATTCGGAGATGGCGTTGAGCTCTGGATTGACTGCGAATTGCTCTTTGATGAAGTATTCGATCGCTTTCACATCATGGTTCGTTGTGCGTTCAATCGCTTTGATGCTCTCACCATCTGTTTCAGAAAAATCAGCAACAATGGCATCGATGTCCGCAATCGCTTGCTCTGACAGCGGTGGTACTTCGTTGATCTGTGGGTTACTTGCTAACGATTTGATCCAAGCTAATTCGACTTCGATGCGCGCGCGTATCAAGCCAAATTCACTGGCAATTGGACGCAATGCGTCGACTTTGGAGGCGTATCTGCCGTCAATCGGTGAGATTGCGGTCAGCGTGGATAGAGTCATGTTGTTCCTATAATCCGATGGATTCTAATTCCTTGAATACGCGGCTTCGCTGAAATAACAGCGCCAGACGACCACCGCCGAGTTGTCGATACAGCATGGCGGCGCGGATTCCGCTTAAGAGAAGTGCACGTACTTTAGCAGGATTGTTTCCCTGTTGCAGATGTCGGCCATGGTTGCCGGTCACCATGATCCGGAATTTAAGCGTCGATACCGTTTCTTGGTAAGCGGTGTTGAGCGTTTCGATGACTGATTCATGCGTCGACCCGAGTTGCTCGGCCTTTTGCACAGCGACCTCCAGATGCCCACGGAGTTGATCCAGGAGTTGGGGTTGCTTTGCAAGTTGTCGTTCGACTTGCATCAAGCTAATAAAATACCGGATCACTTCTGGATATTTCCTGTTACCGCCGCGACCGAGCATCTCTGTGATCAATTTTGATCCAGGCTTTAGATGATCAAGGGAACCACCATAGACATCCAGTGGCGTGTCGGGTGTCAAGTTGAGTGTGCTCTGGATCAATAACTCAAATTCATCGTGCGGCACGAGGCCGGTGTTTGCCAAGCGGTCGACCAGATGCGCTGTCATGGCNAGAGCACACAGCGGATANAGACGGTTTGGGTTACTCATAGACCGCTTCCTCAATGACAGCACCACCCAGACACACTTCACCATCGTAGATTACCACCGACTGTCCGGGTGTGACTGCACGTTCCGGTTGCTCAAAGGTTANGTGTAGATNAGACCCCTGCATTTCAATCGCACAGGGTGCGTCAGGTGCCCGGTAGCGCACTTTGGCGGTAAATCGTCCGGGGAGGATTGGAGGCTCGCCAATCCAGTTGATCTGGNGTGCTGTAAGTCCTTTTGCCAAAAGTTTTGGGNGATTTGTACCTTGAACAACCACCAGATCATCGGTTTCAAGACATTTTTCAGCAACGAACCAAGGCGCATCNGAATAATTTTTGAGACCACCGATACCAAGTCCNTGGCGTTGACCGAGAGTGNAGAACATGAGCCCCTCATGACGNCCGATGATATCTCCTGAGTCGGTGACGATATTNCCAGGTTTTGGCTTGACGTAGGTCTTTAGAAAATCGCTAAACCTGCGCTCGCCGATAAAACAGATNCCGGTNGAGTCTTTTTTNCGTGCCGTGATAAATCCCTGAATCTCGGCGATTTCTCGAACCTTGGGTTTCAGTAAATTCCCAACAGGGAACAGTGACGCATTGACCTGCTCNGCGGTCAGCGCCCAGAGGAAATAGCTTTGATCTTTATTGCGATCAAGACCGCGGTAGAGCGGATTTTTCCCCTCCACTCGGCGCACGTAGTGACCGGTTGCGATTNAATNAGCGCCGAGATCACGGGCATANTCGAGGAACGCGCGGAATTTAATTTCGCGATTACACAAAATATCGGGATTGGGTGTGCGACCCGCATTCACCTCGGAGAGGAAATGTTCAAACACATCATCCCAATATTCGGCCGCAAAGTTGACGCGATGGAGCTCAACGCCGAGCGTATCAGCAACTTGTTCTNCATCCTTGAGATCCTNAATTGCCGTGCAATACTCGGTGCCATCATCTTCATCCCAGTTTTTCATGAACATACCGCTAACGGCATATCCTTGTTCTTTGAGTAGATAGGCTGTGACTGAGGAATCAACGCCGCCGGACATGCCGACGATGACTTGGGTNTCTTTGTTTTGCATGCGNGGATTCTACCCGAGTTGCATCGATCACTCGATACTCGCCGGNCGATAAATCGCCTAACTGATAATCACCCATGGCGACGCGGACCAGTCGAAGCGTGGGGAATCCAACGGCAGCAGTCATCCGACGGACTTGGCGATTTCGTCCCTCATTGAGAGTCATTTCGATCCAGGTGGTCGGGATATTTTTTCGAAAGCGAACCGGTGGTTCGCGATCAGGAAGNGGTGGTGGGTCAATTCGGTGGCATCGAATCGCATGTGCCGGGCCGTCGTTCAGTTGTATCCCTTGTTCGAGTCGNTGACNGGTCTCTGCATCGATTGTGCCGTCGACTTGGACCCAATAGACCTTGTGTTTGCCATATTTTGGATGTACCAGACGATCTTGTAGGCGTCCGTCGTCGGTGAGAACGAGCAAACCCTCTGAGTCTTTATCAAGCCGACCCGCGGGATAAACATCTGGGATCGGTACATGCCCCCTTAATGTCAGGCCCTCGCCGCTGAATTGACACAGCGCTCCGAAGGGTTTGTAGAACAATACAAGCATACCTATCCCAAAGAACAAGATAATCNCCGAAGTGGTCGGACCNAAANAATGGTATGATCCGCGCCCGCAAACAAACGTGATTCAGCACAATAGGAGAAAAGGATGGGATACCAACACATCCAAGTGCCGACGTCAGGCGAAAAGATCACTGTGAACCAGGATGGATCGCTTAACGTGCCAAATAACCCAATCATTCCATTTATTGAAGGCGATGGTATCGGAGTTGATATTNCCCCGCCAATGATTGAGGTTGTCAATGCAGCCGTGGAGAAGGCCTACGGTGGTTCGAAGTCCATTTCATGGATGGAAGTGTATTGTGGTGAAAAGTCGGTTGCGACATATGGCGCTGACGAATGGCTCCCAGATGAGACNCTTGAAGCCTTCAAAGNATANAAAGTCGGTATCAAAGGTCCCCTCACCACACCAGTTGGGGGTGGTATNCGGTCGTTGAACGTGGCATTACGTCAGCAGTTGGATTTGTATCTTTGCTTGCGTCCTGTGCGTTATTTCACAGGTGTTCCAAGTCCTGTGAAAGAGCCAGAAAAAACCAACATGGTGATTTTTCGTGAGAACTCTGAAGACATCTATGCGGGAGTCGAGTATCAGGCAGGAACGCCAGAAGCGGATAAATTGATTGATATCCTTCGNAACGAATTTGGAGTCACGAAAATCCGTTTCCCAGAAAACTGCGGTATTGGTATCAAGCCTGTATCGGAAGAGGGTACGAAGCGGCTTGTCCGAAAGACATTACAGTACGCGATTGATAATGATCTGCCGAGTGTGACGTTGGTCCACAAGGGCAACATCATGAAATTCACTGAAGGTGCGTTTAAAGATTGGGGTTATGAGCTCGCTCGTGAAGAGTTTGGCGCAACCCTCCTTGACGGCGGCCCGTGGTGCGCAATGAAGAATCCAAAGACTGGCAATAACATCGTGATTAAAGATGTGATCGCGGATGCCATGCTGCAGCAGATCCTCCTGCGGCCGGCTGAGTACAGTGCGATTGCGACGTTGAACCTGAATGGCGATTACCTGTCGGATGCGTTGGCGGCTCAGGTCGGTGGTATTGGTATCGCACCCGGTGCCAACATCGGTGCGGAAGTTGCAATTTTTGAAGCGACTCACGGAACAGCGCCGAAATATGCAGGTCAAGATAAAGTGAATCCCGGTTCACTGATTTTGTCTGCCGAAATGATGCTGCGTCACTTGGGATGGTTCGAGGCGGCTGACCTGATCATCGACGGAATGGAAGGTGCGATTGGATTAAAGAAAGTGACCTATGACTTCGAGCGTTTGATGGATAATGCGACACTCGTTTCATGCTCTGAGTTTGGTCAGGAAATGATCAATCACATGTAAGCGGATGCTCGGTTGGAAACCTCGGCAGCGAGTGCTCCCGAGGTTTTTTTATCGCTCAAACTTGGTAGGTCTGCGTGACGAGCCCTTGTCGATATGCCCAACTGTAGTCAAATGCATCTTGAGTTGGACCTTGCTGCCAGAGTATCTCAAGACGATCAATCGCCTCATCCCACGTTGGGTAAGGTGTATCGTTCGCAAACCAGGCAACCGATAGTGCTCGACCCACATTTGTGAACCAGTGATCACGCGCTGTCATGATTTGTCGATGTGATTGACTGAAAACAAATACATAGAGCGCATCCAAGCTGTCCCGTGTGGAAAGATTGACGATGAAATCTGAACCCAGCCGTTGTCCAATGATTGGATAGTTTTCATTGAGTTCCCGCCAGATAAAGCCAGGTGACGATTCTGCAAGTCGCTGTATGTGCGGAACCGCATCAACGAAGGATTACATTTCGAGTGCATCCTTCGAATATTTCATTTTTGCAACATTGAATTGATAAATCATGGTTATCGCGAATGATTTTTTGCGAAGAATATTGGCATCAAATTTTCCGTTATGTTTCTCTTTACTTGCCCAGTTTAGTCCCCATCAAATTAGTGAGTAAGAGAGGACGTTTCGATTCAATGAGCGAACCAGACATCCCAGGTTTTGATCCCGATGAGGACTACGGTTTAGCCGTTGCTCGGCCGGAACTGAAAAAGCCATCGATGTATAAAGTCGTTATGCTCAACGATGATTATACGCCGATGGAATTTGTGATTCATGTGCTGGAACTATTCTTTAATATGGATCAGGAGAAGGCGATGCAGATCATGCTAACCGTCCACACTAAGGGTGCTGCCGTCTGCGGGGTTTACCCCAAAGANATTGCGGAAACCAAGGCAGAGCANGTGGTTGAGTATGCGAAAGAAAATCAGCATCCTTTNATGTGTCANNTNGACGNCGCNGAGGATTNANAAGGAGAACTGTATGTTGAGCCGCGACCTCGAAGTCACCNTAAATNGTGCNTTCAAGCGCGCCAGGGAGCTTCGTCATGAATACATGACTGTCGAGCATCTGTTGNTTGGGCTATTGGATAATGCATCAGCGGTTCAGGTCCTCAATGCCTGCGGTGCCGATTTATCAAAGCTCCGCGAAGAGCTTGAGCAGTTTGTGGTGCANACAACCCCAGGCCTTCCNGAAGACTCAGAACGTGATACCCAGCCGACTTTGGGATTTCAACGGGTGCTTCAGCGTGCTGTGTTCCATGTGCAGTCCTCAGGTAAGCAGGAAGTCACTGGTGCCAATGTGTTGGTTGCGATCTTTTCGGAGCAAGAATCGCAGGCTGTTTATTTCCTGAAGCAGCAAGANATCGCACGAATCGATGTCGTGAACTACATCAGNCATGGGATTGCCAAGTCTGAAGAAACCGGGACAGACGGTGAAAGCGAATCGNAATCGCAAACAAATCAGGCGGCATCAGGTGACGAGCGCACATCCAATCTCGATGGTTACTGCACCAATCTGAATTCAGAAGTGAAAAAGGGACGTATCGATCCATTGATCGGTCGCGATNAGGAACTGTCTCGCGTCATTCAAACACTGTCGCGTCGTCGTAAGAATAATCCATTGCTTGTCGGGGAAGCGGGCGTCGGTAAAACAGCGATTGCTGAAGGCTTGGCTTATCGGATCGAAGAAGGTCAAGTCCCAGAGGTGATTCATGATGCCGTGGTCTATTCGCTCGATTTGGGATCGTTGTTAGCCGGTACCAAGTATCGCGGCGATTTNGAGAAGCGCCTGAAAGCTTTGCTGGGCGAACTGGAAAAAGAAAAACACGCCATTTTGTTCATTGATGAAATACACACCATCATAGGTGCTGGTGCTGCCTCGGGCGGAGTGATGGATGCATCCAATTTGCTGAAGCCTTTGCTGTCATCTGGGCAGTTGAAATGCATTGGNTCGACCACGTTTCAGGAATTCCGGGGGATTTTTGAGAAAGATCGCGCCTTGGCGCGCCGATTCCAGAAGGTGGATGTTCTTGAGCCTTCAATCGAGGACACGATCAAGATCCTTAACGGTCTGAAGTCTCGGTTTGAGGAGCACCATGAACTGCGTTATACCAAGGCTTCATTGACGTCAGCTGTTGAATTATCCGCAAAATACATGAGCGATCGACACTTACCGGATAAGGCGATCGATATCATTGATGAGGCGGGTGCCATGCAGCGGCTGATGCCGCCATCACGTCGTAAAAAGGTGATTGGGGTGCCGGAGATCGAAGCAGTTGTTGCAAATATTGCACGGATCCCACCGAAACAGATTTCGAAATCGGATTCTGAAGTGCTTGAGAATCTTGAACGTGATCTGAAGTTGACAGTTTTTGGGCAGAACGAAGCCATCGAACGGATGAGTTCCGCAATCAAGTTATCGCGAGCGGGACTCAAGCAGGAAGGAAAGCCGGTTGGATGTTTCCTGTTTGCGGGGCCGACAGGTGTTGGGAAAACAGAAGTCAGCCGACAGTTATCNNGGACGCTNGGGATTGAGTTGGTTCGCTTTGATATGTCCGAGTACATGGAACGGCANACAGTCAGTCGTCTGATTGGTGCGCCTCCGGGCTATGTCGGTTTTGATCAGGGTGGATTGTTGACAGAAGCGATCACCAAGAACCCACATTGCGTGTTGCTGCTTGATGAGGTCGAAAAAGCGCATCCGGACGTCTTTAATCTGCTGTTGCAGGTCATGGATCATGGAACCTTGACCGACAACAACGGACGAAAAGCTGACTTCCGTCATGTGGTTTTGATCATGACCACGAATGCCGGTGCTGAGAGTTTGTCAAAACGCTCGATTGGATTCAGTGAGCAGGATCAGACAACGGATGCGATGGAGGCGATCAAGCGTCATTTTACACCGGAGTTTCGTAATCGCCTAGATGCGATCGTTCAGTTTGGTGCACTGAATGAAGAAGTCATTGAGCAAGTGGTTCACAAATTCATCGCTGAGCTACAAGCACAGTTGGATGATCGTAAAGTATCGATTGAATTAGATGAGTCCGCGATGCGTTGGCTTGCCAAGCGCGGTTATGACAAGGCGATGGGCGCTCGTCCGATGGCGCGACTCATCCAGGATTCGATCAAGCGGCCTTTGGCTGATGCCATCTTGTTCGGTGAGTTGGCCGGTGGTGGCAGCGTCCTGGTGACAGCCGACATGAACGACGAGCTTGCGTTCGAAATGACGCCTCGTGTTGTGAAATCGAAAGAAACTGCGTGAGATTAGGACATCCCGTTCACTCCGGGATGGCGAGAGATCAGCGTGCCCGGAAGGTGATACGACCCTTAGTCAGGTCATAGGGTGTGAGTTCAACAGTCACTCTGTCACCAGTCAGGATTCGAATGTAGTGCTTCCGCATTTTCCCTGAGATGTGTGCTGTGACGACATGACCATTGTCGAGTTCGACACGGAACATGGTATTTGGCAACGTATCGACAATCGTGCCTTCCATTTCAATTGAATCTTCTTTTGCCATTTGGCTCCCTTCGAGCGTGATGAAAGGCGCGATTATGCCCGCTTACTCCGCACGAATCCACCTACTGTTGATGAGCATCTCGATTGGGCGGTACTCATTTTTATAAGCCATCTTTTTTGAATCGCGAATCCAATACCCTAAATANACGTAGCGAAGCTCGAGACTGCGGGCGATTTCGATCAGCTGCAAAACCATCAGGCGCCCCAGACTTCGCGAATCAAATTGAGGGTCCGGATCGAANAATGAGTAGATTGCTGAGAGTCCATTGCCTGGGATTTCGTCGAATAATGTGACCGCGATGAGACGGTCCTCGAGGCGCGCTTCAAGGAAGAATGCGTGATCTGAGCTTGAGGCGAGAAAGGATTCATATTGCGATGGTGAGGGTGGATACATATCGCCATCGGCGTGACGTGCCTCGATATACCGACGATACAAGTCATAACGCGCTTCATCCAAAACTGGTGTGCGAGCGATGAAGCTGACATCCTTATTTTTTTTCAGTGTGCGGATTTGCCGACGTTTGGGTTGGAATGATGTAACGGGAACCCGCACTGAAATACAGGCAGTACACTGTGCACAGTGTGGCCTGTAGGTGTAGCGACCGGATCGCCGAAATCCGGATTCGGCCAGCTTAACGACCTGCTCGCTGGTCAAGGTCGTGCTGGGTTCGACAAACAAAGTCGTTGCCTCTTGTCCGTNGAGGTAACTGCACGGATGGGGTGCGGTGGCAAAAAATTTCAGTGTTTCAAAACCACTCATACGGTGAGCTCGTTAATCCGTTCAACAAATTCAGCGCGTNTGATCAGGCTAGCACCGAGTGACTCAAGATGCGACGTTGGAACCTGGCAATCGATGAGTTGAATTTGATGCTGCTCTGATTCTTGGCACAGGGATGCCAACGCGGCTTTTGAGGCATCAGGGATCAGCGAGACCATCGATTCACCAAACAGGACCTGACCAAGTTTGACACCGTATAGGCCACCGACGAGCTCGTCCTCGCGATAAGTCTCAAAGGAGATCGCGTATCCGTCTCGGTGGAGCGCCATGTAGGCCTGAATCATCTCTTCGGTAATCCAGGTGCCTTCGCCATTCTCTCGAGTGGACGCACACAAGCGAATCAGCGTTTCAAACTGGGTGTTGGTTCGAATCTCAAAGCCCTGCTTTTTGATGGCTTGTTTGAGGCTTCGTCTGAATTTAAAAGCCAAGGGTTCAAGCACAAGACGTGGGTCCGGGCTCCACCAAAGAATCGGCTCACCTTTNGAGAACCACGGAAAAATTCCGCGAGAGTAGGCGAGCCTGAGNCGTTCAGGGGATAGATCACCGCCAGCACACAACAATCCATTCGGATCGTCGANTGCTTGAGTGACATCTGGAAAATCCAGGATGTGTGGTGGAATCCAGGGAATCAGTGGCCAGACTCGTCAAGGTANCGCTCNGCGTCGAGCGCAGCCATGCAGCCGAAACCAGATGATGTGATCGCCTGGCGATAGATATGATCAGCGACGTCACCTGCAGCAAATACACCGGAAACAGAAGTTTCCGTGGCAAATCCATCGAGACCTGAGCGAACAATCAGATATCCACCATTCATTTCGAGTTGGNCTGCGAACAGATCGGTGTTTGGTTTGTGGCCAATCGCGATAAATACACCATGCACATCGAGTTGTTGCGTGGACTCATCTTGCGTTGATGTGAGACGCAGTCCGGTGACACCAGCGTCATCACCGAGCACTTCATCGAGTTGGTGATTCCAAATGACCTCTATATTTTCTTTCGCAAACAATCGGTCCTGGAGAATTTTTTCAGCACGTAGTGAATCACGGCGATGAATCAGTTTGACTGAATCCGCCAGATTCGATAGGTACAGCGCTTCTTCTACTGCGGTATTACCGCCGCCGACGACAGCCACTGCACGTCCGCGATAAAAGAAGCCGTCACAGGTTGCACAGGCTGAGACACCGCGTCCTTTGAAGGCATCTTCTGAGTCGAGGCCCAGATATTGCGCGCTNGCACCGGTCGAGATGATGAGCGCATCNCATGTGTAGGTNCCCTGATCACCTGTTANNTGAAATGGCTTTTGCTTGAGATCAGCGGTGTGAATATGATCATTGATNACTTGCGTATCAAAGCGCTCTGCATGTGCTTGCATGTCCATCATCAACTNNGGGCCCTGCAGGTCGGCAACGCCACCGGGCCAATTTTCGACCTCTGTGGTTGTTGTCAGTTGGCCACCAACCTGTGTTCCTGTAATAACCACAGGAGAGAGGCCNGCACGGGCGGCGTAGACGGCAGCTGTCCAGCCGGCTGGCCCTGAACCAAGAATGATGAGTTGATGATGCACGATTGATCTGTCCTTCTCTGTTAAACTTCANGAATGTCTTTTAAGGCGTATAGATTAAAGGTCATGAGTCCATCCTCCAAGGAGTTCGGTTGAACGAATCCACGCCACAGGTCTGGTATCGCCGCTTAATCCGAGAAGTCACGTGGCTTTTCGGCCTTGCGTTGTCGATTTTTATTTTTTTGGCGCTTTTATCCTTCGATGTGAAAGACCCAGGTTGGTCATATCAAGGAGCGATTTCTCATGTGAATAATGCGATCGGTCCGGTCGGCGCATTTATCTCTGATTGGATGTTGTCTTGGTTCGGCTATACGGCATTCGCTGTTGCTTGGCTCCCCATGGTAGTGGTTCGGTGGATCGTCAGGGGAACTCAAGATGGACGCGTCTGGATCGCACGCACCTTAGGTTTGATCCTATTGATCCCGGGTCTTTGTATTGTGCTTGGTCTGCACATTGGATCAGGCACGACTTGGTTGCCGATCGGGACTACCGGTGGTGGTATTTTAGGGGGAGTGCTGAATCAGGGCCTGGTCGCTGACTTTGGTCTGACTGGTGCTGCGTTATCTGGTCTCGTGTTAAGTATCGTTGGCCTGACGATTGTTTTCTCGTTGTCGTGGCCAGATGTTTTGGCGACTACTGGATCCATGGTCCTCGAATTGGGTCGATCAATATTGAGTGTCTTGACTGGACGGAGTCGACCTGCGCAGTTAAGCATCGAAAGTCGTCAATCGGTGTTGGGGCGACTCTTGGCGCCGATAAACCGCGCGATTCTGCCAAAAACGATTCGCAATACGCTTACCAAGGTTGCACCGCGCCCGCCAGAGGCTGACGTTGCTCAGATTGAGGCAGAGCTCCTTGGCTTGAGAGCATCACGCGATATTTATCGCCCCGAAGCGTCGATGCCAGACATTAACCTCGATCAGCCGTCCGATAATCAAGGACCTCATCTTGATCTCGCAGCCCTGGATCAGATGGAGGGTGGTCGTCGTGATCCGGTAATCGATGCTGACTCCGCTCCTCGCCCGGTTGAGCGGAACATCACAATCGCGCCTTTAAATGAGGCTCAAACGCTTCTCGATGATGAGCCTATTCCGATTTCCCCAAAACCGAAAGCTCAGGCGAAGAAACCGGTTGTTGGACAGATGTCATTGCCGGATTTGTCATTACTTGATCCGGCCGATCCACCTTCAGATCGAGGCTTCTCTCAGGATGAGCTGACCGAAATGGGCGATCTGCTGATCCGCCGGCTTGGTGAATTTGGCGTGGATGCCAAGATCGTTGCAATTAATCCAGGGCCCGTTGTGACGCGCTTTGAGATCGATCCTGCTCCAGGTATCAAAGTCTCTCGGATCACTAACCTTGCCAAAGATCTTGCAAGGAGCCTCGCCGTTATCAGCGTCCGTGTTGTTGAGGTGATCCCGGGCAAAAGCACGGTCGGTATTGAGATCCCGAATCAACATCGCGAGATGGTGCGCTTGTCTCAGATTCTCGGTAGTGACGCCTTCACTCAAGATCCATCAGTCCTCTCATTGGCACTTGGTCATGATATTTCTGGACAGTCGGTGTGCGCTAACCTGGAAAAAATGCCACATTTATTAGTCGCGGGGACGACGGGTTCAGGGAAGTCTGTGGGTGTGAACGCCATGCTGTTGTCCATGTTATATAAAGCACGGCCCGATGATCTGCGTTTAATATTGGTTGATCCCAAAATGCTGGAGCTGTCGATTTATGAGGGGATCCCGCATTTGTTAGCTCCAGTGGTCACTGATATGAAGGATGCGGCGAATGCACTGCGTTGGTGTGTTGGCGAAATGGAACGTCGGTATCAATTGATGGCCGCACTTGGGGTTCGGAATCTGGATGGGTATAACCAAAAACTGCGTGAGCATACAGCGCGAGGAGAGCCCATCGTTAATCCAACGTTTGTTCCATCAGGTTTTGATCCGGACGAAGCTGCACCTGAGCTGAAGACGATGCCATTTATCGTTGTCGTGATTGATGAATTTGCCGACATGATGATGATTGTGGGTAAGAAAGTGGATCAATTGATCGCGCGGCTTGCGCAGAAGGCGCGTGCTGCAGGAATCCACCTGATTCTCGCGACACAGCGTCCGTCAGTGGATGTCATCACTGGCTTGATTAAGGCAAACGTGCCGAGCCGAATGAGTTTTCAGGTCAGTTCAAAAATTGATTCCCGAACTGTGTTGGACCAAGGTGGTGCGGAGCAATTACTGGGTCATGGTGACATGCTCTATTTACCAGCAGGTAAACCTGTACCAGTGAGGGTTCATGGCGCCTTTGTGGATGACCATGAGGTTCATAATGTTGTGAATTTCTGGAAGATTCAGGGTCAGCCTGCTTATGAAGAGGCCATTCTCAATGCTCAGGCTCCAGGCGATGGTGAGTCACAGGGATCGCTGCTTGATGGTATTGATGAAGCCGATCCGTTGTATGATGAAGCCGTTGCTTTTGTCACGGAAACGCGCCGTGCGTCCATCTCCGCGGTGCAACGGAAACTGAAAATAGGATACAACCGCGCAGCTCGTATGATTGAAGCGATGGAGGCGGCTGGCGTTGTGAGTGAAATGGGCTCGAATGGGTCTCGTGAAGTGTTGGCACCGGGGCCACGTTGATGCGTTACGTGATTGTGTTTGGATGGTTACTGCTGTCGCTTGGTGCCGCTGCTTCACCGATTGAGAGTCTCGCGAGACTTTTGGAGCCGTATCGAACGTTTTCAGCAGATTTCCAACAAAGTACGTTGGATTCAAAAGGTGCCTCGATTACCGAGATGACCGGTGCGCTTGCTATCGCCTCGGAATCGATCTTTTACTGGAAAACTAACCCACCATTCTCGCAGGTCATTGTGGCTGATGGCGAGGTGCTCTGGGTATTTGATGAAGATCTGTATCAGGTTCAGGTGCGACCGCTTGACGACACAATGACAGCATCACCAGCGGCAATCTTAAGCGGTGATCTCGATGTCTTGGGTTCTCGTTTCCAAGTGACAGAAGAACGAACCGGAACGATCGCGGTATACGCTCTGGAGCCTAGAGCAACTGATGAAGTGACCCGGCAAATCGTATTGCGATTCGATGGGGCCCGATTACTGGATTTATCGATCGAGGATGCGCTTGGTAANCGATCGCTTGTCTCACTGACGGAAGTAAAATACGGCAAGCCGTCCAGTGCGCTGTTCAAATTCATACCGCCTGAAGGCGCTGATGTGATTTATGCGTTGGGCGATCAGTAGTTGTTGTCNATGANAAGGNGTGGTTGACCAAGGCTGAGCTCTATCGCCAAGCGCGTGTTCTGGTATGCTTACATGCTTTATTGATTGCTTTACTAGCTGGCCGATNACTCGGTTTCTNAGGAATATGTTCTCTCATGCTTGATCCCAAACTTCTCCGTCAAGATCTTGATTCAGTTGTCGTGCAACTCGCGCGGAAAGGCGTTGTATTTGACGTATCGGCATATCAGGCACTGGAGACGAAGCGTAAGTCGTTGCAGCTTGAGACCGAATCATTGCAAAACAAGCGGAAGGACGGATCCAAGTCTGTTGGTTTGTTGATGAAAGACGGCAAGAAGGAAGAGGCGGAAACTTTAAAGGCTGAGATTGCAGGTATCGGTGACGAGTTGGCGGCGATCGAGTCACAGTTTTATGAGGTACAGGCTGAGCTTGATCGAATTCTCATGGAAACGCCGAACCTACCAGATGCCAGTGTTCCGGAAGGGACCAGTGAAGACGATAACGTTGAAGTCTCTGTGGTTGGGCGAAAGCCAGAATTCGGATTTGCTGTTCGCGATCATATCGAGATTGGCGAGTTATTTTCAGGTCTCGACTTTGACCGCGCGGCGCAACTTTCCGGTAGTCGATTTGTTACAATTCATGGCATCTTTGCCAAGTTACATCGCGCGTTAATCCAATACATGTTGGATTTGCACACAGAACAGCACGGTTATGCCGAGACCTATGTCCCCTTGCTGGTGGATGGATCGATTCTCGAAGGTACTGGGCAGTTGCCGAAATTCAAAGATGACTTGTTCAGAATTGCTCCGGAAGATGGCGGCGGCCGTGAGCGCTATTTGATTCCAACGGCCGAAGTACCGCTGACCAACCTTGTCCGTGACTCGATCGTCGACGCGTCATCGCTGCCACTACAATATGTCGCGCATACGCCATGTTTCCGTGCCGAGGCCGGCTCGTACGGGCGAGATGTACGCGGTATGTTCCGTCAGCATCAGTTCGATAAGGTTGAGTTGGTGTGGATCACGCATCCGGAGAAGAGCTGGGAAGCTCTTGAAGCACTGCGTGCTCATGCTGAGGCGGTTTTGAAAGGTTTAGATCTGCATTACCGTGTGGTTGACCTATGCGGTGGCGACCTCGGATTTTCAGCAGCAAAAACCTACGATCTCGAGGTATGGTTACCAGGCCAAGACCAGTTCCGGGAGATTAGCTCGTGCTCGAACTGTTTGGATTTCCAATCACGTCGGATGCAAGCACGGTTCAGAAACGAAAATGGCAAGCCCGAGCTTGTCCACACGCTCAATGGTTCCGGTGTTGCAATCGGACGTTGTCTGATTGCAGTCGTTGAGAACTATCAAAATGATGATGGGTCGATTACGGTACCTGACGCGCTGAAGCCTTACATCAAAGCAGACCGCCTGACCTCAACACTATAGGCATTTGGTTGGTTTTGGAAGGCCAGACACACGGGCGAGTTGTTTGGCTGGGCTCACTGGGAATAGGCGATGCAAATAGATGCTGTTCCCTTTGTCTGGACCGACTTCTCGCTTGATCCACTTGACCAAGGGACGCATCGCTGGCGCATGGTCGAACTCTTCATAGTATCGACGGGCCAATTCAATCAATTCCCAATGCGCAGGACTGAGATCGATTGACTCAAGGGCTGCCAGTTCCTGCGCGGCTGATTCACTCCAGTCGCTGAGATTGTCTAAATAACCATCGGCATCGAGCTGGAGCGCCATGTCAGCTCCATGTGCGACAAGGTGATGTTTCAAGAAGATCGATCCACTCATCCGGTGTGATTGTGTCGATCGCAACATGTGGGAATAGTACTTGATCATCGGCAAAGGCAAGTACCCGACATGGAATCGCATCGACCTCGTGGACCGCGTTTAACGCATCACCGGCAACGATTACAAGATCATCTGGGGTAAGCCAGTCCATGGCGTCGTGAAGCGCAGTCGTTGAGGTCACCAGGTGGATCATTAGGCCTCCAACACCAGGTCACTTGCATTGAGGCAATCGAGTATCTGGTCGTGATCACAAAGTTTTCCCGGAAAATGATTACTGGCCTGAACACCCCGTTCTTTGCAGCTATCCTCGTCGATCAAGATGTTGTCGATGTCATACAACGGCAGGCTTTTGAGCTTTCCACTCAGTGCTAATGGACTGTCATCCGGCATAGTCGGCAAGGACGCCCACAGTACACCGGCATTTTGTAAGATGATGGAGACAGGACACTCGAAGGTCGCAAGCACCAGAGCCATGTCGAGCATTTCGCGCGTTCCTAACGATTGGGTGGGTCCTGAACGGATAACCAGGGTGACGGACTTCATCGAAATTGAACGACCCGATCAGCTAACTGAAGTTGTTCAGTCCATTCACCAAGTCCACCAAGGCGAACGCCGTCAATGAGCAATTCCTCACGGATCCCGCGTCTTTCGGCTGCTGTAATGCAAGCGACGACATTGCATGACGCGAGGCCGGCAAGTTCTGCAAGTTGGTTTGAGGGGTCTGTCTCACCTTGTGGTACGTCGCGCGTCTTATCTGCAAATAGGACTCCGTTTTCGTACAAAAAGCAGAAGACCGCGTGTCCCTTGGATAACGCGGCCTTCAGTGTCTCAAGGGCTCTTAATGGCAGTGTTCCACTATCTGGGGACACTGCCAACAAGATGGCAAACTGCTTCACTCGTCGCCAGAAAAGACGCCCAGTAGCGCGAGCAGGTTTGTGAACAGCAGGTAGATGTCGACATACAGAGCAACAGTCGCCATCACATAGTTTGTTTCGCCACCATGGATGATTCGGCTTGTATCAAACAGGATATAGCCCGCAGCCAATAACACCAACATCGCGCTGAGTGCGAGGCTCAAGGCTGGAACCTGGAAGAAGATCAGACCGATTGATGCGAGTAGCGCAATGATGAGACCTGTGAACAAAAAGCCACCCATAAAGCTAAAATCTTTTTTGGTCGTCAGAACATAGGCTGAGAGCGACAAAAAGACCGCAGCAGTGCCGAAGAGGGCGTTGCCAACAATCGATGCACCACCAGGTGCCTGCAAGTAATAAGAAATCATCGGCCCAAGAGTCCAGCCCATGAACCCGGTGAATGCGAACACCAGTGGCAGAGCCCAGACGCTGTTGCGCATCGCTTGAAGGGCGAACAGTAGACCAATCATTCCGCCCAGTGACAGAAGCCAATGCATAGGCGGCGCTTGAGTCGAGACGGCTAACGCAGTCATTCCTGCGCTGAAGAATAAAGTCATTGAAAGCAACATGTAGGTGTTGCGCAATACCTTGCTTGCTGACTCTGAAACTCCGTATCCAGCCGTCGCTGTGGCTTGGGTAATGCGATCACTCATCGAAAGATCTCCTATATTTAATTGAGCACCGGATGTACTCAACTTTCGTATGATGCANNNATAATAGTAATGGTTCTTTCGCATCTTGCAAGACCCTTNGAAGCCTTTTATTTCAACCAATTGGGGCGAGAACACAATTTTTTGGATCCATCNNCGCGAGACTCTNTTGTTCGATAACTGAACAGGAATGAANATATCGATCGGCGCGGTCGCGCCGTTGAAAAATCCTGCTAAGCTCTGCGTCCGGAGGTATTTCATGAAAGGTCATTCACAGATCGCGGCGCTACTAGAGANAGGGATCTCNGTATTTTTGNTGTTATTCGGGGCCACCATGGTCATGTTGATGGCGGGCCTCATNTTNGTTTTGTTNTCGCAAATTGGTGTNTTGGTGAAATTATCAGCCGCTGTGGTTCTGATTTTCGATTCAGCAGGCTCGCTTGAAGCCATATTTATTCTACTATTNAAGCTCATCGATTTAGCATTGATCGCAGTCCTCATAACGATCATCGCATTATCGTCCTATCAGAGCTTCGTTGACGATATCNATCACCTTGAGGCAATGGATTCTGAAGCGTCGCGCGGCATTCANAAGCTTGGCATGATGCGCCCACANCAACTGAAGGGNAAGCTCATATCAACGNTGGTCGGANTGTCCTCGATCGCGTTGCTGGGCACGGCATTCCAGATCGCAGAGGCTTACAAGAACGGATTCGNGATGCAGACGTTTCCACTCGAGATTGGANTTACTGCAGGTATTCANGTGCTGTTTTTAGCGACCAGCCTCACCATGGCGTTCATGGAGAGGACTGATGCNAAAATGAAAGGGTNATTTAGAGAGACTCGACGTAGGCGCCAATGTTTGCCATGTCGTCAGCACTTAACGCAGCGGATTGCCCCCACATCAACGCNCTCTGAGCGCCTCGGGTTTCACCGTTTTTATACTGCGTAAGCATTGATACGATNGCGTCTNTGGNNGCTCCNTGNAGTTTTGGCCCAACACCACCTTCGCCATTTAAGCCGTGGCAAGCCGCGCAGGCTGTGTAGATTTTCTTGCCGAGATCAGCCGGGCTAGCCGCTGCCAGCATTGCCGCTTCAGCTTCACGACGTTTTGCGTCTTCAATTTTATAGGCTTCGTAGCATTCACCTACACACATTCCGACTGGTGGGTGATCGGTTTCCCAAGAGATCGAGCGTGCGCCCGCTAGAAGGACCGCGGCTCCGAGGAAGATAAGAACGATGATTTTCGCGTTGCCCACAATGACTCCTTTTTGTGACCCGACTTAAAATTCGACGTTATGATAAAGCCTTTCATGCGCGCGTCAAACGTCGGTTGGACTTATTGTGGAATCGAACTGTTGAATCCATGTTCTGAATCACCTAACATCCGCTCCC
>PAFS01000038.1 GCA_002705325.1 Gammaproteobacteria bacterium
GACATCAGAGGATGCATCGTGGGCTCGTTTCAAACCTTGATCAAGTTGGTTCAGAGGCCCAATTCGATCCAACTTAAATCGTGGCCGACCATCGTGGTCTTCCGGCCAGCGAATCGCCTCTGGCGCAAGTACAAAATATGTCAGAACCACTGGATACAAATCAAACCGTCCACGTCCATCGGCGTACTGCCAAGCGAACGGATCACGCAAACAACGGTAAAAAATATGTTGGGTGAATTTATCGTCGAACCCACGGGAGTTGTAACCGGCAACTAAGGTTCTCGGAGCAATCAATTGCTCAAGGTGGTTTGCAAGCTCAGCTTCTGAAATACCGTCGCGCTGGTGCAAATCAGGCGGAATTTGATGCACGAGCATCGCGCCAGGTGAGGGTAAAACATCGTCTGGTAGACGAACCAACAATGACTCAGCATCAGCGACTGGCTCCATCCCTGGGTCTGTCACCTGCCATCCTAACTGCACCGGCCGATCTGCTGCAGCATCGTGTCCGGAAGTTTCGTAGTCGTACCACAGAATCTGCAATTTAGTTCTCAGGAAGTGTCACGTTGAGTTCTAACACTGATGCATCACCTGCCCGATCTAAACGAACACTCACGTGATCCTCTCGAATCGCCACATACTTTTTAACAACGTCCAGAATATCGCGTTGCAGATCAGTTAAAAAATCGGGCCTCTGACGATTTTGTCTTTCATGCGAGATTAAAATCTGTAGCCGCTCTTTCGCGGCAGCAGCTGATGTTTTCTTCTTCCCGGAGAACAGTCCAAACAAAGCCATTAATCACCTCCCCCCAAGATCCGGCTCAATAAGCCTTGTTTTCTCGGANTCACAAACCGCATTGGACGATCNNCCCCCAAAAAACGCGCGACNGAGTCNCTATAGGCAAGCCCAGCATCTGAGTCCTGATCCAAAATGACTGGAACCCCAGTGTTTGAAGCCTTGAGTACNGCTTTTGATTCTGGGATGACGCCAATCAGTTTCACAGCAAGAATATCGCATACATCTTCTTTCGATANCATCTCGCCANTCTCAACGCGTANCGGATCATACCGNGTAATCAAAAGATGCTCNTGTACTTTTCCACCCTCTTTTGCGCGCTTAGATTTCGACTGGAGAATCCCGAGGATTCGGTCTGAGTCACGCACCGANGACACTTCTGGATTTGTCACGATGACTGCATGATCCGCAAAATGGAGTGCCATTGTTGCACCGCGTTCGATGCCAGCAGGAGAGTCACAGACGATATATTCAAAACCGAGCTCTGCAAGTTCATCGAGAACNTGACCAACCCCCTCTTCTGTGAGCGCATCTTTATCTTTGGTTTGACTGGCTGCCAGGATCGACAAATTTTCAAGTCGCTTATCCTGGATCAATGCTTGATTCAGAGTTGCNTCTCCTNCNATGACGTTCACAAAATCGAACACCACACGACGCTCAACACCCATGATGAGATCAANGTTCCGCAGNCCAANATCAAAATCGATGACCACAGTCCGATGTCCCGCCTGAGCTAGACCCGCTGCAATCGCAGCAGACGACGTGGTTTTNCCAACTCCACCTTTTCCNGAAGTCACAGTNACAACGGTAGCCAATCTTTTTCTCCTTTATGCCATCAATCCAAAAGTTATTTTTTGTGACGTTTCATCAAGTCTTACTCGCACTCTAGCAGACCAGAGTTCTTCNNNNATCTGATCCGAACCACAGTACGTNCCTGCCAGAGAAACAAGCTCAGGCTCGAATGTTAAACAGAAAATCTCTGCAGAGACCTGACCGCTGACTCCAGCAGCAACCCGNCCGCGACACCGTCCATAAANATGTACNTGGCCATCAGCCATGATTTCGGCNCCCTGACTCACCTGTCCGATCACGATTAAGTCTCGATCTTTCGCGTAAATTTGGACGCCNGANCGAATTGGACCCNGCATNATCAATGCANTGTCTGGTNATTGGCTGNCGACCATCTCATGACTCGACTNTGACTCGATCNGANCATGGNTTGANGATANCCATGCGAGGCCTAACTCATCAGCCANAACACGGTGCTGAGNTGAACCTGTCAACCCCATCAAANCAATATCCAACTGATCAAGCGTCTCGACCGCCGACCGGATTTCCTCGGGCTGATGTTCCGGTGCCGGCTTCAAAACAATTGCAATTTCATCCATNAGCGCNGGTGCTTTTTCACGCTGCGCTTTGAGCCAATCCGCAAGCGGCTCACTCTCCCGAGGCCACTCAAGTGTCATGAGGCTATACCGATTGGCACGTATTCTAGGCGCTTTCATCATTTATTTATCCAGGTATTAAAATAGTGCGTTTGTTTGCCGCCTGTTGCTTGACGAAACTATTTCACTTCATTACAGTACGCGCCTCGATTGCGGGGTGGAGCAGCCTGGTAGCTCGTCGGGCTCATAACCCGAAGGTCAGAGGTTCAAATCCTCTCCCCGCTACCACTTTCCCCCGAAATACTCCAATCGACACGCTGGATTAGACTGACCAGCGTTGGATGAACCTGCTTTCCAGCACCTGACAACATCTCAACATAGGGGATAATTGCGCAAGATTCGGGCAACCGATCGCCCTGCTCGAGAATCTCTCGCATCCGACCCAGAAAGATAAACTGCAGCCATTGCTCGAGCTCGAGGGTGTCGTAGCAAAAAGGCATNGTGCTCGCCAAAGCTTCTGCCTGGGGACGGGCATCGTACCACAGTCCCAAGTCCCGCAAACCCAACTCCAGTGCATTCAGCGCGTCGATAACATCGGTCGTGTGTTGATCCATCAGCGTGTCGACTCAAGCTCCTGAAACAAGGCTTCGAACTCAAAACTCAGACGATGCTTGGGCTTTAAATACACCAATGGTTTTGCTTTTTCGTGAGATTCTCGCATGATCACGCTCGACGACAGCGTCGTTTTTGAAACAGGAAGCGAGTCTGCCTTGAGCTCGGCAATCAATTGTTGGGGTAGTTTAGCCCTTGCTGGGACTTGATTGGGGATAATCGCCTCGAGGCTAAGCTGGGCATTATGATCGGCCTTGATCTCTTCAATTGTTTCGGTCAGTTGATACAACGCCTGCTTTGAAAACGTATCGCAATCGAAAGGGACAACAACCCGATCTGCTGCAATCATTGCCGACCGAGAAAAAAAATTAAGAGCTGGCGGCGTGTCTAAATAAATGCGATCAAAGTCCTGCATCAATTCATCAAGACATTCTTTTAATTTATACATCTTATAGCGACTCTCGAGTTTGTGCTCCAATTCAAGCAGGCCTCGGCCCGAGGGCATCACTGATAAATTGTCATATACACTCTGGTGGATCAAAGACGTGACTGACTCTCTTGAATACAACGATAGTTGGTTTTGGAAAAATTCTTCAACACCCGAAAGTGGCTTAGACGGTTCGCCCACAATGTAGTGTGTGCTATTCCCTTGGACATCCAAATCCACTAATAAGGTTTTCAAACCTGCTTTTGCACTTGCGGCAGCGAGATTGACAGCGATACTGGATTTCCCAACACCACCTTTTTGGTTAAAGACTGCCCGACGCATTATTACTCCCTGGGTGATAGTGCAAGATTCACGCGGCCATCAAGATCGATGATTCGTTGTGTTAACTGCTTACGGCTGGCATCAACTGCATCAATGACTTGCTGTTGCTGCTGAGTTTGCTGAGCCAGTCGATCCACTTGTTCTGAGAGTACCTCGAGAACAATCAGTGCATTACTGGTGGTGGCGAGTTGGACGAGCTGCTCGTTAATTCCATCAAGTGCCAATTGAATATCTTTAACGGTTTGATCAGTCGATGCCTGTCCCNCATTCGCTGCCTCAAGACGCCCGTCGAGGGTCGACAAAGCAACCTGCAATGAACGCAGTTCATCACTCAATGCAATGACTGCCTGTCGAGTACCGGCAACCGCATCGATCCGAGTCCGCTCTGCGTTGATTTGTTCACTNAGTAGGGCAACTGACTCATCAAATTTTTNTTGCGCTGNCNTTGATGACGATTCTGCAGNTCCCAGTTTNTGTTCGATCGATTGAATTTGTTGACCGACAANGCCNAACTCTTTCGCCACGGTCGCCTGTGATGTTTCGATACCTTGCCGGACTGATTTGACTTGCTTGGCAAGTGCATCAAGATCTCGAGTCACGTCCGACTTGAGGCGAGCCTCGACCGACTGCACCATTTTCCTCATCTGGGCATCAGATTGAGCCAATTCTCCGATCCCTTGAGCCTGCGCATCATTCAACCNATNAATTGTCGACTCAAGCTCTCGAGCCTGACTTTCAGCCNGAGTCAGNGCCGCNTGGTACCGTCCAGCCTCCTCAAGCCCAAANAATGCCATTCCAAACGAAATACATAAGCTCACCACAACGAATAACCACAATAGCCAATTCGAGTTCGATTGCTTGGGTGGCGTGGATGTCACGCGACGAGTATTCTCAGCACCGATACCAGAGCGCGCTAAATCGGTCGTCTCTGCGACCNCAATCGGTGTATTCAGATCATCGCTGAATTGAGGTTCTTTACGGGTCATATGGTTGCCTTACGTNTNCGTCGAGTNTACCGAATCTACAGACAAAACGAACCCATCATCAGCGAAAAGATTGATTTGNAACCATCAGCCCCCACTAACTCAAAACCATTTTTANACTGGAGGTCATCATGGCATTTGAATTGCCCTCATTGCCCTATGCTAAGAACGCATTGGCACCACATATCTCAGAAGAAACACTCGAATTCCACCACGGTAAACACCACAAAACCTACGTGGATAATTTAAATAANCTCGTTCCAGGAACAGAGTTTGAAGGACAGTCGCTTGAGGCGATCATTAAAGTATCATCTGGCGGTATTTTTAATAACGCAGCACAAGTTTGGAACCACACNTTTTACTGGCACTGNCTATCGCCAAATGGTGGTGGAGAGCCGACTGGCGAATTGGCTGATGCAATNAANGAAACCTTTGGGTCATTTGACATTTTTAAAGAAGAATTTACCAAGNCATCNGTAACGACATTTGGATCNGGTTGGGGTTGGCTTGTCAAAACAAGCGANGGAAAACTGGAGCTTGCGTCAACCACTGGNGCAGGAAATCCAATGACTGAGGGTAAAACTCCGNTATTGACATGTGACGTNTGGGAACACGCCTANTACGTTGATTACCGCAATGCACGCCCAGCATACCTGAAAGCATTCTGGGAACTGGTTAATTGGGAATACGTCGCGGAGCAATTNGCAAACGCCTAATTCTNTTGTTAAAAAAACCCGCTTCGGCGGGNTTTTTATGTCANTCGTTTGNNTGAGGCATAAAAAACCCCACCCAGAANCNGGGTGGGGCNTTNNCCTCAGCGGTCGNCTTACATCATGCCGCCCATACNAGGATCCATTGCTGGANCCGCAGGCTTATCTTCTTTGATCTCTGTGATCATACACTCTGTCGTGATCATCAGACCAGCAACCGAGGACGCCGCCTGTAACGCAGAGCGAGNGACTTTTGCAGGATCCAGGATNCCCATAGCGATCATNTCACCGTATTCACCAGATGCCGCGTTGAAGCCGAANTTNCCTTCGCCCTGCTTCACCTTNTCAACAACGACTGATGCTTCACCGCCCGCGTTANNCACGATCTGNCGCAACGGTGCTTCCATAGCACGCTTGGCGATTTGGATACCCACATTCTGTTCTTCATTATCTGCTTTCAGATCGCCAACAGCCTGTAGTGCACGAANCAGAGTGACGCCACCGCCGGCGACAACACCTTCCTCAACCGCAGCNCGTGTCGAGTGGAGTGCGTCTTCAACGCGAGCCTTCTTCTCTTTCATNTCGACTTCAGAGCCAGCGCCNACNTTAATCACAGCAACACCACCAGCCAGCTTCGCTTTACGCTCGTGTAATTTCTCACGATCGTAGTCTGAAGACGTTTCTTCGATTTGCGCTTCGATCTGCTTCACACGACCTTGAATCTCTTCCGCTTTACCTGCACCGTCGATGATCGTTGTGTTCTCTTTCGAGATTTGGATCCGCTTCGCGGTTCCCAGATCATCCAAAGTGGCAGTTTCAAGCGACAAACCAACTTCCTCAGAAATCACAGTACCGCCNGTGAGTACTGCGATGTCTTGCAACATTGCTTTACGACGATCGCCGAAACCAGGCGCCTTCACAGCCGCGACTTTCACGATGCCACGCATGTTGTTGACAACCAGAGTCGCAAGAGCTTCGCCTTCAACGTCTTCAGCGATCAGCAATAATGGCTTACCTGCTTTTGCAACACCTTCCAGTACCGGAATCAAGTCGCGAATGTTGGAGATTTTCTTGTCAACCAACAGAATGAACGGATCATCCAATTCGGCTGTCATGTTGTCTTGNTTATTCACGAAGTATGGAGACAGGTAACCGCGATCGAACTGCATCCCTTCGACCACATCCANTTCATCTTCAAAACCCGATCCTTCTTCAACAGTNATGACACCATCTTTNCCNACTTTTTCCATCGCNTCGGCAATGATTGAACCAACACCANAATCTGAGTTTGCAGAGATCGTACCGACCTGTGCGACTGCCTTTGAGTCTTCGCACGGCTTCGCCATTCCACCAATTGCTTCAACAGCCGCCTTGACTGCTTTATCAATGCCACGCTTGAGATCCATCGGGTTCATACCGGCAGCAACCGACTTCAATCCTTCATTAACGATGGCCTGAGCCAATACGGTCGCAGTNGTTGTCCCGTCACCAGCAACGTCAGATGTCTGNGAAGCNACTTCTTTCACCATCTGCGCGCCCATATTCTCAAACTTNTCTTCAAGCTCNATTTCTTTGGCNACAGAAACACCGTCCTTTGTGACGGTTGGAGCGCCAAACGACTTGTCGAGAACAACATTACGACCTTTCGGTCCCAGTGTTGTCTTCACCGCGTCTGCCAAAATATTTACGCCAGCGAGCATACCCTGACGGGCAGCATCACCAAATTTTACGTCTTTAGCTGTCATGTCTTCAAAAATCCTTTCTTCAGGGTTCTTACTTTTCGATTACGCCAAGAATNTCTGATTCACTCATAATCAGAAGTTCTTCACCGTCTACCTTGATCGTGTTTGAGCCTGAATATTGGCCGAACACGACTTTGTCACCAACAGAAACCGACATNGCACGGGTTTCTCCGTTATCTAGTGGTTTGCCTGTTCCGACAGCGACAATTTCACCCTGATTTGGCTTTTCAGCCGCAGCACCAGGAAGCACAATGCCGCCTGNAGTTGTTGTTTCCTCTTCCATGCGACGAATGACGACGCGATCTTGGAGTGGACGAATGTTCATCTGCTGATATCTCCGCTTTATGACAATGAACTTTAGGCTTACGCCTTTCCTCGACCCACCCAACCCAATGAGTTGGAACGCTTTCCTTAGCTCACCTGTGGGGGGTTAACCGCCAGAGACTTACCTGTCTCCGAGACATGCCGGTTAATAGAGACACTTTTATTTTTTTCAATAGCCAGACTAGAANTTTCTATCATCGACACGGCGAAATTCGCCTTCGATAATAATTTTATCGCGGTAGCGATCGACCAGCTTCAGGAGAAGCCATTGACGAGTTTGAGGGATTAATAGCGCAAAACCGATCGCATCGGTGACAAAACCCGGGGTCAATAATAGTGCGCCACCNACCGCAATCATCACACCACTGACNAGCTCAGATGCCGGAATTGATCCTTCATCCATTTTTCGCCGTGCACGCATCAGTGTTGACAGGCCCTGACGCNTTAGAAGCGACAATCCCAANGTTGCAGTCAAGACCACGAGCGCGATGGTCGGTAACGCACCAATCCAACCGCCCACTTCAATCAAGATCCACATCTCAACGANCGGCACAAGCATAAAAATGAATAATGGCATCACAATTCCTCCGACTCGCAGGATACAGATTTGTCNATCCCAAACCAAAGAGGGGTAGCTTTTTTTTGCAGTGCAACTAAACTGACCGCAAGAATATTGCATTGCAACAAAATTTTTTGTGCAANCACAACATAGATACGGATTAAGGATTACACATGGANCTCAACGGCAAAGTGATCGTCATCACTGGCGGCGCTCAGGGACTTGGCCGTGCAATGGCATTACGCCTAGCGCCCAAGAAGCCGCATATCGCTCTGATTGATATGAATGCNGACACTCTCGCGGAAGCGAAACAACTGATCGAGGANTCAGGGGCGACTGCATCGACTTGGGTATGTAATGTAGCGAAAGAAGATGAAGTTGACGAGACTTTTGCGCAGATTGCTGCACAAACTGGTCGACTCAATGCGGTCGTTAACAATGCCGGTATTACGCGTGATTCATTATTCCTCAAAGTCAAAGACGGTGTTGTCGAGAAGCGGATGAGTTTCGAACATTGGCAGCAAGTGGTTGATGTGAATCTGACTGGCACATTCTTGTGTGGCCGCGCGGCGGCAACTGAGATGGTGAAAGCAGGGAACGGCGGTTGCATTATCAATATCTCTTCGATTTCACGTCACGGAAATATGGGCCAAACCAATTACACAGCAACCAAAGCTGGTGTCGCTGCAATGGCCGTCACTTGGGCGAAAGAACTTGCGCGTCANNGCATTCGCTGCGCAGCGATCGCTCCTGGCTATATCGGCACAGAAATGGTTTTGACAATAAAACCTGAGGCATTAGAAAAGATCGCTGCAAGCATCCCGGCAAAGCGACTTGGACAACCTGATGAAATAGCACAAACGGTTGAATTCATCCTTGAAAATGACTACGTCAACGGCCGNGTTATTGAGGTTGACGGCGGCCTCCGCGTCTAAAAAATCTTGCCTTTCGGATCAAGCACCCGACAATGGGTGCCTGATCAGGATGGCTTATGACACTTAGCGACACGCTCAAAACCTATCTCGATAAACGGATTCTATGGGTCTTCCTGATGGGTTGCGCCAGTGGGTTTCCTTGGGTCCTCATTGCATCAACACTTGCGGCATGGCTCAAAGATGCAGGCGTCTCGAGGACTGAGATTGGTCTCGTTGGTATTGCTTATGGGATCTATGCATTTAATTTTCTATGGGCTCCCCTGATTGATCGGATCAATCTTCCTGCGGTCGCGCGCATCGGTCAGCGGAAAAGTTGGATCTTAATCACTCAAGGCGCAATGGTAGCGCTCACCCTCTACCTGTCCACAATCCAATCGCCTGCCGATTCACTGCTGGTGGTAGGTCTATTAATCTTCGGTATTGCACTTTTTTCAGCAACTCAAGATATCGCAATTGATGCATTCCGAGTCGATCACTTTTCCTACGGTAACCAGGCATCCATCCCTGCCGCTTCCGCAATGGCAACCGTTGGCTGGTGGGCTGGTTATTCATTTCCGGGATATTTTGCATTTGCGTATGCTGATACACTCGGTTGGAACGCTGTTTACCTGATGCTAACTGGATGCTTAATCGCTTTCATGGTCGCAACCTGTTTCGTCACAGAACCGGTCACTGAGCGTGAATCGCTTCAACGCGAGATCGAAGCTCAGTATTCACAAACCGGGCAATCTCAGGCGCGACGTGTGATCAACTGGTTGACAGTCACTGCCTGGGAACCACTTGCTGACTTTTTTAAAAATCACGGCTTACGCCTCGCTCTCTTAATTTTGTTATTTATTTTTCTGTTCAAAATCGGTGAAGCATTCTTAGGGCGAATGTCGATCGTTTTTTACAAAGAGCTTTTCACAAACGAAGAGATTGGTACCTACCAAAAACTGTATGGTGGACTCGCGACTTGTATCTTCGCGTTAATTGGTAGTGTCATTAACGTCCGCTTGGGCGTCACTCGCGGTCTATTGATTGGTGGCGTCACAATGGCAAGCAGTAATTTGTTATTCGCATGGCTTGCAATGGCTGGTCCGGATAAATCACTACTNCTGCTCGCCATCTTAACCGATAACTTCACGACCGCGTTTTCGACCGTCGCATTCGTCAGCTTCCTCACCGCACTCACAGGTAAGGCCTTCTCAGCGACCCAATATGCACTACTGGCGTCGATCGGTAACGCAGGTCGAACCGTACTGGCTTCAAGTGGCGGTTGGTTTGTCGACTGGACAGGTGGAAACTGGGCGCTATTCTTTGTCATCACTGCGTTGATGGTCATCCCAGGACTTGTTCTTTTGATGATCATACGAAAGCCACTCGAACGTATTTCGAACCAGAACAAGGAATCCAATGGGTAACCGACTGACAAAGCTTTATACCAAGACTGGGGACGACGGAACCACTGGCCTCGGTGACGGCTCAAGGACGACAAAAGATAGCTCCCGTATCGAAGCCGTCGGTACAGTTGACGAACTCAATTCATGGATTGGTTTACTGATCGCCGAACTCCAATCAGATGAGCCGTTGATCGAGCCATTGACTGATATTCAGCATCGTCTGTTTGATCTCGGCGGCGAGCTTGCCGTTCCGGGATTTCAATTGATTGAGGCTGAGATGGTATCTGAACTTGAGATCTTGTGTGATCAGTTAAACGAAGCACTCCCCCCGCTTAAAGAATTCATTTTACCAGGTGGTTCGAAATCAGCGGGGCTCTGTCACATGGCCCGCGTAGTCGCGCGACGCGCAGAACGGATCATCGTCACGCTGTCAAAAGAAGAGGCCGTCGGCGATGCCTTAAAGCAATACATTAACCGACTGTCGGATGTATTGTTCGTCATGGCCCGCCAACTCGCCCGACGTGATGGCGGCAAGGAAGTGTTTTGGAAGTCAAAAAGAACGCAATAAAAAATGCCCGGCGAACCGGGCATGTCACTAGAACACCAAGTGCCTAATATCGCCGAGCANTTTACTGAGAATTGTCNTNAATCGCGCACCATCTCCCCCNTTGATCACACGGTGGTCATAGGAAAGACACAACGGCAACATNAATCGCGGCTGGAATGCACTACCATCCCAAACCGGCTGCATCGATGCCTTAGNAATCCCAAGGATNGCTGCTTGCGGGGATGGAACAATCGGAGTGAAGGCTGTCCCTCCAATCGAACCAAGCGATGAAATGGTGAATGTTGCACCCTGCATTTCCGCAGGCTTCAACTTCTTGTTCTTCGCCTTATCTGCAAGTTCCGATGCCTCGGCCGCNATNTCCCAGATCCCCTTCTGATCTGCGTTACGAATCACGGGAACCATGAGACCATCTGGAGTATCGACCGCAATCCCAACGTGAATATAGCCCTTACGAACAATTTCATCAGTTGAGGGATCGATCGATGCGTTCACCTGTGGGAGCTCAGCTAAGGCATAAGCTGATGCCTTAATTAAGAATGGTAATGGAGTNAGTTTCACACCTTTCTTTTCAGCTTCTGGTTTCATCGATTTCCGGAACGTTTCCAGATCCGTGATATCTGCTTCATCAAACTGAGTCACTGCAGGCACATTGAGCCAACAACGGGTCATGTTGTCTGCAGTCAGCTTGTGAATCTTGGTCATTGGGATCCGTTCAACAGGACCAAAAGCTGCAAAATCAACAGGAGGAATCGGCGGTATTCCTGATCCACCGTTCATNGTTTTACCAGACTCAGCTTCTTGTAGTTTCGCCTTCACAAAGTCATGNAGATCANNTTTNGTGATTCTCCCACGCGGCCCTGTCGACGGAACACTCGACAAATTGACACCGAGTTCTCGGGCGAGCGCACGNACNGCTGGTCCCGCATGCACGCTTGAGCCGACTGANGGANCANTCGCTTCTTCAACCACAGGAGGTTGAGGAGCTGGGGCTTTAGTAGATGCCGGTGTAGCAGCGGGCTGTTGAGTAGACNCNGTCGTAGCCTGCGGCTGTGACCCTCCAGTNGCTTCAACATCAGCGATNGCATCACCTTGAGCAACAGTGTCNCCTTCNTTGACAGACAACGCCAACACTTTGCCACTGACAGGTGATGGAATCTCCATGGATGCTTTATCTGACTCAAGGACGATCAATGTGTCGCCCTCGGATACCGTATCACCGACACCAATACTGACCTCGATCACGGTTACGCCATCCGCGTTGCCGGTATCAGGCACAACGACCTTTTCAATACCGCCGCCACTGGATTGAGGAGGAAGCGTTTCCGCAGCCGCTGGTTCGGATGATGCTTGCGGTGCAGGCGTTGAGGTCGCGTTAGCATCACCGCCAGTCATCTCACAGATTGGATCACCCTGGACAACCTGTTGGCCTTCAGACACTTTCAGAGCAGTCACAACACCAGATGCTGGTGCAGGGATCTCCATTGATGCCTTGTCAGACTCCAAAACAATCAGAGTGTCTCCCTCNGCGACGCTGTCACCAACAGAAACGGTAATTTCAATGACTGTGACGCCATCCGCACTNCCGGTGTCTGGAACTGANACCAACTGTGAAGCACCNCTTACCTCTGCTGCGACAGGTTCGGCAGGCGCTGATTGGTTCGAGGCTTCAGTCACTGTCTCAGCTCCCGACTCTGCNCCCTCAAGCTCACATATCGGNTCGCCTTCATTGACTTCAGCCCCTTCGNAGACATGTATTTTTCCGACCNCNCCTGATGNATCTGCTGGGATCTCCATCGATGCCTTGTCTGATTCAAGAACNATTAAGGTATCGCCCTCTGCCACAGTATCACCTTGGGANACTGCAACTTCGATGACTGTGACATTAGATGCATCACCGATATCTGGTANACGAATCGTTGTCATGGTATCCCTCCTNACAGTGTCACTGGATCAAGACGATCTGGATCGATGCCGAAGTCCTTAATCGCCTTCGACACGATTTTCGGATCGATCTTTCCATCCATCGAAAACGCTCGGAGCGCAGCAACAGTAATAAATCGACGATCAACCTCGAAATGCTCACGCAGCTTTTTGCGCGAATCCGAGCGTCCAAAACCATCGGTACCCAAGGTGACATACGTCGTCTTTCCGAGGAATGGTCGAATCTGCTCCGAATACAACTGCATATGGTCGGTTGCCGCGACAACCGGTGCATCCGAGCCACCAAGCATTGACTCGACATGGCTAATTCGTGCCGTTTTCGCTTCCGGGTGTAACAGGTTGTATCGAGCGACTGACTGCCCATCGCGACGGAGTTCATTGAAACTCGTTGCGCTATAGACATCAGCGCCTACACCAAATTCAGCAAGCATTTCAGCCGCGGCTTCCACTTCTCTCAAAATCGTGCCCGAACCGAGGAGACGCACATGATTTTTCATGTTCGGCGCAGCAGATTTCAACAGATACATTCCCTTAATAATGTCTGATTCAACCCCTTTGGGCATCTCGGGATGTGGATAGTTTTCGTTCATCAGCGTGATGTAATAGAAAACGCTTTGGTTCTCATCGTACATCTGCTTGAGTCCGTGCTGAACGATGACAGCGACTTCATAACTATAGGTTGGATCATACGAACGCTGATTCGGCACAGTCCCAGCGAGAATGTGACTGTGGCCGTCCTGGTGCTGTAAGCCCTCGCCATTAAGAGTAGTTCGCCCAGACGTCGCTCCTAACAGNAATCCTTTTGCTTGNATATCACCAGCGGCCCAAGTCAAATCGCCAACGCGCTGATGCCCGAACATNGAGTANTAAATGTAAAACGGAATCAATGGCTGATTATGATTCGCGTAAGAAGTCGCGCACGCCATCCATGCCGAGAACGCGCCCGACTCATTGATTCCTTCTTCTAGAATCTGTCCTGCTCGATCCTCATGATAAGACAACACTTGATCCACGTCGTGAGGAATATATTTCTGGCCCTCNGTTGTATAAATCCCCAATTGTTTGAACATACCCTCCATACCAAAGGTTCGTGCCTCATCCGGAACGATCGGAACGATGCGATGTCCAATCGTTTTGTCCTTGACCAGNGTCGACAACATACGAACAAACGCCATGGTCGTGGAAATCTGCCGGTCACCNGTTCCTTTCAGTTGCTGTTTAAATCCATCGAGATCAGGGCAACCCAACGGCTCCTTCCAAGCGCGACGAACNGGGAGGTATCCACCGAGCGTCTGTCTCCGTTCTTGCAGATAGCGACTTTCTGGACTGTCTGCACCTGGATTGTAATAGGGCACATCAGCGAGTTCGTCGTCAGTCACAGGAATCGAGAAACGATCCCGGAATCGTTTGAGATTATCCAAATCTAGCTTTTTCACTTGATGAGATGGATTTGCAGATTCACCTGATGAACCCATTCCGTAACCCTTGACTGTCTGCGCAAGGATCACTGTTGGTTGACCGGTGTGATTAATGGCATCGTAATATGCCGCGTATACCTTGGTCGGATCATGTCCACCTCTATTGAGCCGAAGGATGTCATCATCAGACATATCAGAGACCATCTCTTTCAGTTCCGGATACCTACCGAAGAAATGTTCTCGGGTGTAGGCGCCACCCTTGGCTTTACAGTTCTGTAGTTCACCGTCGACGACCTCGTCCATCACCTTTTGCATCAATCCGTGACGATCACGAGCAAACAATGGATCCCACTGACCACCCCACAGCACTTTTATAACGTTCCATCCCGCGCCACGAAATTGACCTTCGAGCTCTTGCACAATTTTTGAATTTCCGCGAACAGGGCCGTCTAACCGCTGAAGGTTGCAGTTGATCACAAAAATCAGGTTATCTAATCGTTCGCGTCCGGCNAGCCCAATGGCCCCAAGCGATTCTGGCTCATCCATTTCGCCATCGCCCAAGAAAGCCCAAACTTTTCGATTTGGCTGATCAGAGAGACTACGGTTAACCAGATATTTCATGACGTGAGCTTGATAAATCGATTGTATTGGCCCGAGTCCCATCGAAACAGTAGGGAACTGCCAATAATCAGGCATTAGCCATGGGTGAGGGTAGGACGACAAACCGTCACCATCGACCTCACGCCGGAAATTATCGAGCTGCTTTTCCGACAACCGACCCTCTAGGAAAGATCGCGCATAGATGCCGGGGCTCGCGTGCCCTTGAACATACAGCAGATCTTGTCCCTCCGGATGATCAGGCCCCTTCCAAAAATAGTTAAAACCAACTTCATAAAGCGTTGCTGCAGACTGATAGGTCGCGATATGGCCGCCCAAATCATCTCCAGATTTATTTGCGCGCATCACCATCGCAAGCGCATTCCAGCGAATCAGACTTCGAATTCGGCGCTCCATGAACAGATCGCCGGGCATTCTTGCCTCATTCTGTACGGGGATGGTGTTTCTGTAGGGTGTCGTCATGGCCACCGGAAGGCTTGCCCCTTCCTGACTGGCTCTCGCGACAAGCTGGTTCAACAAATAAGCGGCACGATCTGCACCCTCATGCTGTAAGACCGATTCGTAGGCCTCTAGCCATTCTTTTGTTTCGACCGGATCGTGGTCGATTGTTATTGGCGTGTTCGCCATATCGTTCACCTCATTGGTTTCATTGGTGATCCGCAGAACTCAAGTCGATTGTGTCAACTCTTTTAAACGTCGCGGTTTCGTATCTGCAAGCCGTTCACGGTCCAGTGATTCACTCACAGTGAGCATATGTTGGCGGACAGCCCTCCTGGCCGCCGCCGCATCTCGATCGATGACGATCGCTCGATAAATCGCTTCATGTTGCAGGGCCAAGTCCTGCTTTCTGATTCGACCCAAATTTAATTCAGCCAAATTCTTCACAATCGATTCTTCNAGTAGCACAAAGATCGATCGCATGATGTGAAGAATCACACCGTTTTGCGACGCCTCAGCGATTGCTAAGTGGAATTCAGCGTCGGCTTTTGCCTCACGATNTAGGTCATGTGAGCGGACNGCGGATTGTAATTCGTGATAACGCCGTTGCACGTTCCCACGCGCTCGCTCAGTCGCACGATCTGCTGCAAGCCAGGCTGCAACGCTCTCGAGCGCGAATCGCAGTTCTAGGATATCGAAGGTACCGTCTGGTGAACGCTGGATCATNGCCATCATTGGATCAATGAACGTTGAGCCGACATGCTCCGCCACAAACGTCCCACCACCATGTCGCCGTTGGATCAGACCNCGCGCCTCAAGCTTTTGGATGGCCTCCCGAACAGTCGGCCGAGACACNTCAAACTCTTCCGCCAGGCTTCGCTCAGATGGGAGCTTTTGTCCNGGACGTACTTTGCCTTCGAGGATCAANCGTTCGATTTGATCCATGATCACATCAGCGGCGCGTGTCACACGCGGGGTNGACAGATAACCATCCATTTGCTATTNACCNGTACTCCCAAGTGGTCTGACCAATAGGTTAACTGGTCAGACCAANTTTCGCAAACCGNTAAACCAGTCGATCTCGTGGTTCACGTCCAGCAAANAAGGCGTCAAGATTATCGAGTGCGCGGTCACCCATTGCTTTACGCGTTTCGCGCGTTGATGACCCAAGGTGCGGCAACATCAAAACATTTGGACAAGCTGCAAATGCCGGGTTTCCACCTGGCTCTGTTTGGAAAACGTCGAGGCCAGCNGCCGCNATGTGCCCTGAGTTGAGTGCTTCNATTAATGCNCTCTCATCAACCAGACGTCCTCGAGCCGTATTGACGAACACAACACCCGGCCTCATCCAATTGATCGATTGCGCGTTCACCAAATTCTCCGTTTCCNGTGTTGCCGGACAATTGAGAGAAATCATGTCCACAGTCTCAAACAGTGATTGCACCGTGGGATGAAAGACTGCGCCCTGTTCCAACTCTGGNGGAAGACGATTTCGATTGGTGTAGTGTATCTCCATATCAAATCCGCGTGCTCGCTTCGCGATCGTCTGACCGACACGGCCCATCCCGACAATACCTAACCGTTTCGATGTCACTTGAATACCATTCATCTCAACCGGAGCCCAATGTTTCCAGGTACCCAGACGTAACATTTGATCACCTTCATAAGCACGTCTACTGGCACCAAGTAGTAACAGCATCGCAATCTCTGCAGTCGCATCAGACAGCACGTCTGGTGTGTTGGTTACAACGATTCCGCGCTCTTTCAACGCCGATAGATCACAGTGATCCACTCCCACCGAATAATTCGCAACGATCTGTAATCGATCGGATAGACGCGGAACGACATCACTCGACAAAATCTCGGAATGACAAATCATCAAGGCATCTGATTCAAAACTGCGGGCCACAATTTCGTCTGCCGACATGATATGATCATCGGTGTTTAGCCATACTGAATAATCCGATTTAGCACGTGCTAAAACCGGTTCCACCAATAATCGCGTGATGCTTAAATCAGCCATTTCCTAGTCCTTCATACCTTAGCCTAATCACAGTGGCCCCTTCGGAGCCAAGTTGCAATCAAAAGTGGTTTGATCAGTTTTTTTCCAAAAACCTTGCAAGATGATTGAGAAGTCATCACTATTCTAGCTCTCCATGGATGGAGCTGCAGAGCGCGCTGTCCCTGACAGATAAGGAAATACGCAATACAAAATTGATAAAAATAAGGTAGTCCGATGAGCAAAAAACTCGATCGCCGTTCATTCCTCAAGGGAGCTACGGCAACAGCAGCGGCAACTAGTCTCGGTTTCCCAGCACTTGTAAACGCCGGTGGTCACGGTGGCACAACATTGAAAGTGCAGGCAGCTTGGGGTGGTGGTATTTTCCTCGAGAACGCACAAGCATATGTGGATCGCGTTCACGCAATGGCAGGTAAAGATCTCAAAATCGATCTGCTGCCGGTCAACTCAGTTGTAAAAACTTCACAAATGCAAGACGCGGTTCACCGCGGCGTCCTCGACGGTTGCCATTACGTACCTGCGTATTGGTACTCAAAGTCGAAGACAGCGTCGCTGTTCGGTACAGGACCATGTTTCGGCTGGTCATCACAAGAAGTTCTGGGCTGGTGTCACTATGGCGGCGGCATGGAGCTGTTCAATGAACTCATGGGGTCTCTAGGACTGAACATCGTTTCATTCTTCAACAGCCCAATGCCAGCACAGCCAATGGGTTGGTTCAAAGAAGAGATCAAAGACGCGTCACAGATGAACGGTCTGAAATACCGGACAGTTGGCCTCGCGGCAGACGTACTTCTCGAAATGGGAATGTCGGTCGTTCAGTTGCCTGGTGGAGAAATCCAGCCAGCAATGAAGTCAGGCCTGATTGATGCGGCGGAATTCAACAACCCAACCTCAGACAGTGACTTCGGTATGCAAGACGTGTCCAAGCACTATCACTTGGGTTCTTTCCACCAGTCTCAGGAATTCTTCGAAATTTCGTTCAACAAGAAGAAGTACGATGGTCTCCCAGCTGAGCTCCAGGCCATCTTGAAGTATGCTTCTGAGGCAGAGAACTCAAACTTCTACTGGCACAACACCAACCGCTACGCGGATGACTTAGAAAAGCTCCGTGGTGGGGGTGTTAACGTGTATCGTACGCCTGACTCCGTCATGAAAGAGCAGCTGAAGGCATGGGATATCGTTGTAGATCGTCTGAACGGAGAGGATCCGTTCTTCAAGAAGGTTATTGACTCGCAGAAGGCTTATGCCAAGCGCGTCATGGGTTACTTGAACCTGAACCAGCCAGACTATCGGATGGCGTATAACCACCACTTTGGGTAATACGAACCGAAGCAGGAGAGATACCCGGGCGCCCGCCCGGGTATTTTTTTGGATAATCTTAGCCAAAAGGATTAAACTCCGGACCGATTTAGACTGACCCTTAATAAATGTCGCGAGATGCTGCGTTAGGGTATCAAGGCATGATGATGCCTTTCTTTTTTTGGAGAACTTAGCCGTGGATCGTTTTGTTTACACGATCGAGGGACTCAACGTATGGGTTGGGCGAGCCTTCGGTTGGTGTATTTTAATTTTGACNCTCTCAGTTTCNTACGAGGTGTTTGTTCGATATGTGCTTAATGCCCCGACCGTATGGTCAATGGATATGATGATCCAAATGTACGGCGCATTGTTTTTAATGGCAGGACCNTATGCGCTCGCCCAAGATGCGCACGTTCGCGGTGATTTNTTGTACCGATTATTGCAGCCAAGAACACAAGCGAAGATCGACCTTGTTCTCTATGTCCTTTTCTTTTTCCCGGGAATGCTTGCACTGTTCTGGTTCGGCGCAGAAATCGCCGCTGACAGCTGGCGGTATAAAGAGGTTAGTTGGAACAGCCCCGCACGAATCCAGATTTACTTTTTCAAAACACTCATCCCAGTCGCTGGCTTTTTGTTAATGCTTCAAGGCGCTGCAGAGATCTGCCGGTGCATTCGCGCAATGAGAGAAAATGAATGGATGGCAAGANTGAGCGATGTCAAAGAAACNGANCAACTGCTTATGGANGATGNTGATCAGCAGGAGNAACAAGCATGACCAACCCTGAAGTCGCAATTTTAATGCTATGCCTGTTTATCGTACTGGTACTACTCGGCTTCCCAATCGCCTTCACTCTCATCGCAATGGGCGTGGGCTTTGGTTATTACGCCTACTACCAGTCACCCGAAACGTTCGGTGACTTGTTTACTAACCAAATCTTCTATTTATTAAACCAAAATACCTACTCCGTCATGGAAAACGATACCTTGGTGGCGATTCCCATTGTTCCTGTTTATGGGATACGTGGTTGAACGCGCTGATATCGTTGGACGTCTTTTCCGTTCACTGCAGATGGCCGCCCACAACTTACCAGGCTCGATGGCAATCGCTGCTCTGATTACCTGTGCGGTATTCTCAACTGCATCAGGGATTGTNGGCGCTGTTGTAACTTTGATGGGTTTGTTGGCCTATCCAGCAATGGCGAACGCGAACTATGACAAAAAGTTTGCAGCTGGCGTGATTTGCGCAGGAGGTACTCTCGGTATCCTCATTCCACCGTCAATCATGCTGATCGTCTATGCTGCGATTGCCGAGCTGTCGCCGCTGCGTTTGTATGCAGCAGCGATGTTCCCAGGCCTGATGCTGGCTGGACTGTACATCGTCTATGCGATCGTCCGGGTCTCGATCAATCCGTCAATTGCGCCAAAGCCTCCCAAGGAAACCATTCCNCCAGTCCTCGAGATTTACAAAGANCTGCTGTTCTCGTTCGTTCCTCTCACCGTGCTGATTGTCACGGTACTGGGTTCAATTTTGGGCGGTCTCGCGACACCTGCTGAGGCAGCTGCAATGGGTGCTCTCGGATCGATGGTTCTTGCCGTTCTCTACCGCGCACTGACATGGCAAAAAATCCAAGAAAGCGTGTTCTTNTGTGCGAAAGCGACCGCGATGGTNTGTTGGTTGTTTGTGGGGTCGTGGACCTTNGCATCCATTTTTTCATACCTAGGTGGTCACGACGTGATCGAGCACTGGGTGCTNGGGATGGAGCTCGCGCCTTGGCAATTCCTNGTGATGGTTCAAGCAATCATTTTCGTGNTGGGTTGGCCACTTGAATGGTCGGAGATTCTCATCATCTTTGTGCCGATTTTNCTGCCGATGCTCGATAACTTCGGTGTGAACCCATACTTCTTCGCAATGTTGGTCGCATTGAATTTGCAAACGTCGTTCTTAACACCGCCAATGGCGATGTCAGCCTACTACTTGAAAGGCGTTTTGAAAGGGCAGATTGAGCTACTTGAAATTTTCAAGGGACTGCTACCCTATCTTGGGATTGTCTTGTTCAGTATGGTACTGCTCTATCAANTCCCTGGAATCGCTCTCTGGCTACCTGACTATCTATTCGGGGAATACATTCCATAATGGNGGAGTCTTCACAAACGATCGCTGAAACTGTCGATGCAATTGCCGAGGGTCGCATGACCGCTCGGCAGTGGACTCAGCATTGTCTCGATCAAATTGCGTCTCACGAGGAGATCGGTGCATGGTCTTTCGTAGACCAAGAACGTGCCCTCGAGAAAGCCGATGCGCTTGACTGGATGCGTCAAGATGGGAGTGCCTTCGGTCCACTCCATGGTTGTCCGGTCGGCCTCAAAGACATTATTGAAGTGAAAGGAATGCCACATGGTTGTGGATCTCCTTTAATGGGTGAAGTATCCCAGTCAAATGCTGTGCTTGTGGACGCCCTCGAAGCCGCTGGCGCGGTGGTCGTTGGTAAAACTGANACCACTGAGTTCGCTGCCCTGCATCCATCAAGAACCAAAAATCCGCACTCCTTGGAGCACTCACCGGGTGGATCATCATCAGGCTCAGCAGCTGCCGTAGCCTCAGGTGATGTTCCGGTGACCATCGGTTCACAAACTAACGGGTCGATAATACGGCCTGCATCGTATTGTGGCGTGTGCGCAATGAAGCCATCTGCCGGCATCATTCCTAGNGTCGGCGTTTTCGAACAATCTCCGACGTTAGATCAAATGGGTATCTTTGCAGGCTCGCTTGAGGATATTGGGCTAGTGGTCGACGCTCTCTCTGTGCACGACAGCCGTGACCCACAGAGTATCGCTGCACCGCGGCCCGCTTGTTTCGAAGGCCTGATTGCAGACCCTCCGATGGAGCCAAACTTCGCAATTTTGACGCTACCGTACCGGCAGCTACAAACACACGCTTGTACCGAAGGGCTCCGGGAGGTCGCGGATGCACTCGATGGGCGAGTCGAAATTCTAGAGTGCCCGCCAACGTTCGAGCAGCTGATTCAGGCGCAGCGCATCATTCATCTGATGGAAGCATATCAAGCGTTTGATCAACTTGGGTTGATTGGAAATCCGCAACTCTCAAAGACGCAGCAGCATATGTTAACTGAGGGACAATCCTACACTGATCGGCAGTATGTTGAGGCCCTTGAAATACGGGACTCTTTAGAAGGATTCTTCGATAATTTTTTTGAGGATTTTGACGCGATCCTGTCGCCATCGGCGTCAGGTGAAGCGCCTTTATTGAGTGAAGGGCATACCGGTAATCCCGTTTTTTGCACCGTTTGGACGTTGGCTGGTCTACCTTGTTTAAATCTCCCGATCTTGCAAGGCGAACATGGGCTTCCAATTGGAGTACAGATGATCGGACGTCGCAAAGACGATGCCCGCCTATTGAGAACAGCGCGCTGGTTCATGACCACGCTTTTTGACGAAGGAGAGAGCTGATGCTTCCACAACGCNTANGACAAGTTGTTGGCTTAATTGCAACGCTATTATTTGGTGTTTTTATTTTTGGTCTATCACACAGTATTTCGACTGGATTTGCCGGTTTCTGGGGCGGTCTTCCCTTTGCAATTATTGCGGTCACCGTTGTCGGTATGGCTTGCTACGACCTCTGGGATGAGACTGTACGCAGACAAGACTAATCATTACTGGTCAGACCAATTTATTTAGACTTTCCCCCTAAATGCCTATGATCGCGTATCGAATGACGAAAATTGGTCCGACCAATTTGCTGCCAAAAGGAAAAGGATAGTCCACATGTCAGTGATCACCTGTATCGATGATCTTAAGCAGATCTATAAGCGTCGTGTTCCAAAAATGTTTTATGACTACGCAGAGACAGGGAGCTGGACCGAGCAGACATTTATTGAAAACACGTCCGACTTCCAAGAGCTACATTTCCGACAAAAGGTCGCTGTCAACATGGAAGGTCGATCAACTCAAACAACACTGATCGGCAATAATGTGACGATGCCCGTCGCTCTGGCCCCCGTTGGACTCACCGGAATGCAATGTGCAGATGGCGAAATCAAAGCAGCCCGCGCAGCTGCCAAATTCGGAGTTCCTTACACCCTATCAACGATGTCAATTTGCTCCATTGAGGATGTCGCAGAACATACCAATCACCCATTTTGGTTTCAGGTATACACACTCAAAGACGACGACTTTATGCGCCGACTGATGGAGCGCGCAAGGGCAGCCAAATGCTCGGCGCTTGTCATCACCGTGGACCTCCAAATGCTTGGACAACGGCATAAAGATCTCAAAAATGGGCTATCTGCCCCACCAAAACTGACCATCAAGTCTATCGCTGACATGATGACAAAGGTGAGTTGGGGACTCGAAATGCTCGGAACGAAGCGTCGTTTCTTCGGAAATATTGTTGGACATGCAAAGGGCGTCAGTGATGCCTCGTCACTCAGTAGTTGGACAGCCGAAGCCTTTGACCAATCACTTGACTGGAAACGCATCGGACAGCTGATGGAGATGTGGGACGGGAAAGTCGTCTTAAAAGGTATCTTGGATGCTGACGATGCCAAAAAAGCAGCCGATCTCGGTGCCGACGCAATCGTTGTATCCAATCACGGCGGTCGTCAACTCGACGGTGCCTCGAGCTCTATTCGNATGCTTTCGCNCATTGTCGATGCAGTTGGTCATAAAACTGAGGTCATGTTCGACAGTGGGATTCGTTCAGGACAGGATGTTCTTAAGGCAATCGCGCTTGGTGCNAAAGGTACTATGATCGGACGTGCATATACCTATGGATTNGGTGCGAATGGCGAACAAGGCGTAACAGATGCGCTTAAAGTGATCCATAAGGAGCTCGACACCACGATGGGATTGTGTGGTCGTACTCGCNTTGGTGATATCAATCAAGATATCCTCATCGTNCCTGACGGATTTCACCGTCAGTAGCACCTGACGAACGCTCCGCGGTGNAATTTCAAGCAGTAAAGGACGCTACAGTGTCTAATGACATCATTATTGACCGCATTCTCGGGAGCGTCATTCCCGTATTAATCGTTGTACTTATCGGTTACGCATACGGACGGTGGCGCAAACCAGATATGTCCATGATCAATAAGCTATGCATGGAATTACTAGTGCCTATTCTTATTTTTTCCGTACTGGCCGGCAAAGATGTTCANCTCAACGAGTATGTCACCCTAGCNCTTGGAGTGGTCTGCATTATCTTGGGCTGTGGATTAATCACCTGGCTTCTATGCCTGTTCNTCAAAATTGAATCCAAAACATTTGTCCCACCAATGATGTTTACCAATACCGGAAACTTAGCTTTTCCGTTGGTTCTTTTGGCATTTGGTCAGGAAGCGATGCCCNCTATCGTTATTGTTTTCATAGTCTCGCAATTTCTACACTTCTCGCTTGGCTTTTATATCTTGAACAGGGAAGCCAAAATCATTAATCCAATCTCAGCTCCAACCATTCTCGCAACCATGATTGGAATGACATTCGCTTTAACGCCGGTAGAGGTGAACGAAACAATACTTGTACCGCTAGATTTCCTAGCAAATACCGGGGTGACGCTAGTGCTGTTTGCACTTGGAATCCGTATGAACAGTGTATCCACTCGCGATCTTAAGATAGCGGTTCTCGGGGCGATATGGTGTCCATTGATTAGCCTTGTGATCGCGTTTCTACTAAAGCCACTTCTGGATTTAAATCCNATTCAATGGAGTGTGTTTTTACTCTTCGCGGCACTCCCACCCGCTGTGCTGTGCTTCATGCTGGCGGAACAATACAAGCAAGAACCGACCCGCGTCGCTTCGATCGTTTTAATTGGAAACATAGCAGCAATTGTATGGGTCCCCCTAGCGCTCGCCCTGGCTCCCCCTATTTAGCAGGTGGGNGNACCTTNACGTAATCAAAATCAGCTCCTGGATCCACCTTGCGGCCAGGAGCNATGTCACGNTGACCAACGATACANTCAGNATCGATTTCATAGACTCTGCATAANTCTGAGCAAACCATATTGAGCGACTGATACTGAGCGTCCGTAAACGGACCCTCCTCCGGTCCAATTAATTCGATCCCAATACTGAAGTCATTGCACCGCGCACGTCCTCGGAATTCTGACTGCCCTGCATGCCAGGCTCGCTTATCAAATTCGACGGCCTGATACAAATCGCCATGNCGCCCAATCACCAAATGAGCAGATACCCGCACATCCTTCAACCTTGCAAAGTAAGGGTCTATCTCATGATTCAACGCCCCTTGGAAAAAGGCCATCACAGNAAGTGGATTCAGCGATTCAGGTGGCAGCGAAATAGCATGAATCACAATTAAGCTGATTTCATTCGACGGTCTTTCGTCAAAATGTGNACTCGGAATCCACAAAGCGTCAGAAAAGCGATGATTCTGCATAGCACAACTGGGTCTCATCTTGGTACATTACCTCCTTTCGATCTCGGATAATACTGTGACTCCATTACCTCTTATCGTCGGATTTGGCGGAATCAATGCCGCTGGCCGAAGCTCAGACCATCAGGCATTCAGACGCCTGATCATGGACGCGCTCTCTTCCTCTGAAAAGGCCCGCACAATCGACCAAATCGGAGCGCTCATCGGTATGGGTACAGAGACTTCAACGAATGAGGCGCAAGCTCAGCATATCCTTGAGAATACATTGATCCGAAAAATCCATCCGGATTGGTTCAATCCAGATCAAATGCCGCTGCACCGGCTTGGTCACACAAAACAGCCAATAAGTGTTTGGCTAGGCCCACTCCAAGCACCCAATCCACTCCCTACGGGGTGGACTGTTGGACAAAAGGAAGGACGACTGACTGAATATGTCATTGAGTCCAGTGACCTACTGACACCCTGTACGCGAAAATCATCTGTACAAGCAGCTGGGATGTCGCCAACAGGATTTCGGCCAGACATGTTCTACCCGTCGAGAAATCATCCCAGAACGCTTCAGCTCGCCTTATTTGCCTTGTCTGACTGCTGGTTAAGTTCCGGGCTTCAATGGCACCAAATCAAACAACACATCGCCCCGAATCAGATTGCTGTTTTTGCGGGCTCATCCATCGGACAGATGGACGAATCTGGTTTTGGTGGCATGCTCAAAAGTGCACTGCTTGGCAAACGAACGACATCAAAGCAGTTACCACTTGGTTATCCGCAAATGCCTGCCGATTTCACAAATGCCTACGTGTTGGGAAGTCTTGGCCGCTCAGGAGCCAGTATGGGTGCATGCGCNAGCTTTTTATACAACCTTAATCACGCGGTGGAAGGCATTCAGGAAGGACGCTATCAGATTGCTGTCGTTGGTGGAGCTGACTGTTCAATCACACCCGAAGTAATTGAGGGCTTTCGTGCGATGGGGGCACTTGCTGAAGACCACGGGCTCCGAAAGCTCGATGGGCTGAGCGAGCATGAGATCCCAAACTATCGCAAAACCAGCCGGCCCTTTGGTCTTAACTGTGGATTTACCATGGGCGAATCCAGCCAATACGTCATCTTGATGAACGACCAACTGGCAGTTGATCTTGGCGCAACAATTTTTGGATCCATACCAACAGTAGCCAGTCACGCTGATGGCGGTAAACGCAGTATTTCTGCGCCTGGTGCGGGTAACTACCTGACNCTGGCGCAAGCTGCAGCCAGCATTCGAGATTTGCTCGGACAGGATGTGCTCGCAAATGAAACACTGGTCCAAGCCCATGGAACCAGTACCCCACAAAATCGAGTCACAGAGTCAGATGTATTGTCTCGGGTTGCAACAGCCTTTGGTCTAAACGNCTGGTCAGTCAGTGCAGTCAAGAGTCAACTCGGTCACTCCCAAGGAACTGCGGGTGGCGACCAATTGGCTGTCAGTCTCGGCGCATTTGCATCACAGATCGCACCGGGAATCCAAACCATCGATTCGTTGGCTCCAGATGTTATTCAAGACGGGCTCGACTTTGTTTTAACGTCGAGAGAACAACGAATCAAGGCCGCACTGATNAACGCGAAGGGATTCGGTGGCAACAACTCAACTGCTGCCATTCTGTCGCCTGAGGCAACGGCGGAACTTCTTCAATCACGCCATGGAATGATTGAGACGCGGGGATCGGATNAGGTCCANTCCAGGCAAGCANGTTATCGCCAAGATATTGATCGTGGAACAATCGAGATTCTCTATCACTATGGTGAGAATATTGTGGAGGGTTCNGATATTGAGATGGGCCCTGACTCAATTAATGTACCAGGCTTTGGGAATACCCTGTCCTTGAATCAGACGAGAATCAAATATTCAGAGTTGATCAAATCTTAGCTGTAGCCCAAAGACTAGGGCATCCTCTCGCCCTGTTGCAGTCGGATAGTAATTCCGTCTCCGGCCAACTTCATTGAATCCATGATTCAGATACATATGGACTGCAGCGGTATTAGATTCACGTACCTCAAGAAACATTTGTCGTGCGCCCTGCGCTCGTGCATCGTCTATTAAATGATGAAGCATCTGACCGCCAAAACCCTGACCCTGGAAGCGAGGGTCAACTGAAACGTTCAGAATGTGCGCTTCGTCAAGCGTAATTGATAAAAATGCCTGGCAGATATGAACGGGTTGGTCCGCTTGAAAACCAAGCCAAATCCGATAAGGGACCGTTGTACAGCCACCGACGATGGCGCGAGACCATGGAAATTCATATGCACGTGACTCGAGGTCGCAAACGGCATCGAGGTCAGACTNTTCTAGCAATCGAAATATCAGCGCATTAGCCACGCTTGTGCTCTTGAATCACTTTCCAGGCGGATCGCTTTGCATCACCCGAAACAGCGAGTTGATTCAAACACGGAAGTATCANCGCATCGGAAAAGCTAGCAGATAAATCGAGTTCGGAAACAGCAAATACGACCACAGGATCTGCTGAGCGAGTCTCAGCCCATCGCCGATGTAACCAAGCGTCCAACGCATCGGTCGCNGCCTCGCGCCCATGATCTTTGATCCCCACAATCGGCCAATGGAAATACTGCCAATCAACATCATCAGTCGACGGAGATAGAGTCCTTAATAGATCGGAACACAAACCCGTTAAACGACCTTCAAGCAAACCACCAGCCCAATNGGGAAGTTCACAGGCAAGTAANACATCTGCTGTCACCGCACTNACTAANGTACATCGAAGGGGGTTTGATTCTCCGACCGTATCGGGGGAATCAGGCCGAATGACTGGTCGATCGGATGTCTCATGGTCTGCGACATCCAACTGTTTCTGCTCTGTTTCGACTACCTCGCCACCAGGCGCCGCCTTTTTTTCCAGAGCCGCCACCAGTTCTGACACTCCCTGACCCGGGCCAGACTCAGCAGTCGTGGTTTCCGAAACCGCTGTAGCCTCATGAGAATCCTCACGAAGTACAACGACCGGAATACCCATTGCATCAAGGATCCGTCGCGATTCCTCCGATGGNAATGTCTGCATCAAATACCCTCGGACTTTTGGGGATGTTCCNTNTCCAATGGCTTTTCAATCAGATTCAATGCGTGAAGGTAGGCTTTGGCNGAAGCAACAACAATATCGGTATCCGCACCGAGTCCATTCACGATTCGACCGGATTTTTCAAGACGAACCGTCACCTCACCCTGAGAGTCCGTCCCTGTTGTGATGGCATTCACGGAATATAGCTGCAGGTCGCTGCCGGAATTTGCAACAGACTCGATCGCTTTATACACCGCGTCAACTGGGCCGTCGCCTTCCGCAGAGGCATCAACCTCAGAACCGTCGACCCGTAACTTGAGGTGGGCTGTTGGAGCCACTCCCATTTTTGATGTCACAGACAGATCTGCAAGATCGTAGCGCGCANTGTCAGCCTCCATTTTCTGGGCATTCATCAANGCTTGCAGGTCTTCGTCAAAGATTTCATGTTTTCGGTCAGCCAGGTCCTTGAAGCGTGCAAAGGCCTCATTCAAGGCTTGGTCATCGGCCANAATAATCCCAAGTTCATCAAGTCGAGATTTGAAAGCAGCACGTCCCGAATGTTTACCNAAGACCATTTTGTTGGTATTCCAGCCAACATCTTCAGCACGCATGATTTCGTAGGTTTCGCGATGCTTCAACACACCGTCCTGGTGGATGCCTGACTCATGCGCGAACGCATTGGCACCAACAATTGCCTTATTTGGCTGGACTGGAAATCCCGTAATCGAGGAGACCAATCGCGATGTGGGAACAATATGCTGTGTATCAATATGTGTTTCAACATCGACAATATCAGATCGTGTCTTGACGGCCATCACGACTTCTTCAAGCGACGTATTTCCTGCACGCTCGCCAAGGCCATTGATAGTACACTCAATTTGACGACATCCGGCACGGACAGCCGCGAGTGAATTCGCAACAGCGACTCCGAGGTCGTTATGACAGTGCACTGAAAAGATTGCTTTATCAGCATTCGGTATTTTCGATAGCAGTGTCCGAACAGTCTCTTCGATTTGGAATGGAAGGTTGTACCCAACGGTGTCCGGGAAATTACATGTACTCGCACCAGCATCGATCNCAGCTTCGAAAACTCGAGCGAGAAAGTCGATATCTGAGCGGCCCGCATCTTCTGCGGAAAACTCGACGTCGTCTGTNTACTGANGCGCTTTTTTCACTGCGTAGACCGCCTGTTCAATCACCNGCTCAGGCTCTAGCTTGAGCTTGTGCTTCATATGAATCGGGCTGGTTGCAATGAATGTATGAATCCGACGCCGGGGTGCTGGTGCGATCGCTTCTGCTGCGATTTCAATGTCTCTGTCAAGTGCGCGTGACAAGCTGCAGACTGTCGACTCTTGAATGGCCGAGGCAACCGCTTTGACGGCCTCAAAATCACCAGGGCTCGCTACAGCAAAACCGGCTTCAATCACATCAACGCGAAGACGCTCGAGTGCTTTGGCAATGCGGACTTTTTCATCACGGGTCATTGAGGCGCCTGGACTCTGCTCTCCATCACGCAATGTTGTGTCAAAAATGATTAACTGATCTTTCGCCATCTTCATTTCTCCAACGGGTTAAAACCGTCTGGCAATACATACAACTGAATACAAAAAGAAATCGAATACGAGACAAACCGAACCGCCCATCAGGGCAGTCGACGGCCAAANAGAANAATGTTTTTNGCGAATANCGTGNTCATGGTTTGAGGATGCCAATGAAAGCGGCATTCTGCAAGAAAGTTTTTTCAATCGCGCTCATTGAGCGCGACTATTGACGCTAAGCACCCTCAACAATACGAAAATCCCGATCAACGCCGTCTGCCAACGCATCCAATGCAGCTTGATACGCATCCGAATCATAGGCATTTTGCGCATCAATCAACGTCGGCCATTCAACNATCACTGTACGCTCCATCACACCTGAACCAGCNGCATAGACAGCAGCGCTGCGAACAAGGAAGCGTCCACCCTGGCTCTCAACCGCCGGCTTCGCGAGTTCCGCATAAGCAGCCAGCTTGTCCGCATCATAAATTTCGCGGTAACAACTAATCCAATACCCTTTTTGCATTGCTTATCCTTTGAGATTGTATTGTTTTGACTCCAACCAACTGGCTAACTTCATACCACCAAAAGTGCTTGAGGCCACGATACCGATCAAAACGATCGTTTCAATGAGGTGATCAGTCCCTGGTCGGAACAGCACCACCANTACACAACTGATGATAAAACCAATCGCACCATAGATTACCTGNCGCCTCGCCTCATTTTCTGACANCGTCGGGATGTCTTCATCAATGATCCCGCGTTTACTCTTCTTCTTTCGGCGCACGTTTTTTCCCATCCAAGCGATTCTTCAACCAAAGGACTGGACCACTCAAAATATAAAGACTCGTTAATAACAATAGAACCCGAGGTGGATCAAGAGAGACAAAAGCAAATATCAACGCAGCGGCCATGATCGCAAGCAGCGGCACACGTGCCTTCAANTCNGAATTCTTAAATGAGGGATAAGGAACAGATGACACCATCAGAAGACCACAGATTGCGGTCAATATCACCATCGATAATGCGACTGTCTCACCTTGGATACTTGAATCCACCAGCGTCCAAACAGCAGATGCTAAGAAATAGGCTGCAGCAGGACACGCTAAGCCAATAAAATNATTNGAATCAANAATTTCACGCTGGATATTAAACCGGGCNAGTCGTAACGCGGTNCCCGCGACGTAGATGAAGGCCGCGACCCACCCAAGTTTGCCAAGTGCCGATAAAGACCAACTAAATACCAAAACAGCCGGCGCAACACCGAAAGCAACGACGTCACTCAACGAATCATATTGCGCACCAAATTCACTTTGGGTATTGGTCAGCCGGGCAACACGGCCATCAAGACCATCAAAAAGCCCTGAGACAAGAATCGCAATTGCAGCAGTCTCAAACAGCCTCTCTCCCTCATAGACCGCTCGCGTTGCGGTGATAATTGAAAAGAATCCTGCCAGCAGTGCTGCAGTCGTCAGGATGTTGGGGAGGAGGTAAATACCTTTTGACTGAGTCATCATGACAAGCGGGCCCGAGGGCCCGCCCTCAATTAGTTCTTGTCTTTATCAACCAGTTTATTGGCTGCAATCCATGGCATCATCGCACGCAAGTCAGCACCGACCTGCTCAATCGGATGTGCTGCATTGTTACGACGACGTGCTGTCATCGATGGGTAGTTTGTTTGACCTTCGGTGATAAACATCTTGGCGTACTCGCCAGCCTGAATCCGACGCAATGCTTCACGCATCGCATATCGAGAGTCTTCGTTGATCACTTCAGGACCAGTGACGTATTCACCAAACTCTGCGTTGTTTGAGATTGAGTAGTTCATGTTGGCGATACCACCCTCGTACATCAAATCAACAATCAATTTCAATTCGTGAAGGCACTCAAAATATGCCATTTCCGGCGCATAGCCCGCATCGACCAAGGTTTCAAAACCCGCTTTGACAAGCTCAACACAACCACCACACAGCACGGCCTGCTCACCAAACAAGTCAGTCTCNGTTTCATCCTTAAATGTGGTTTCAATGATACCCGTGCGACCGCCACCAACGCCTGAAGCATAAGACATGGCGACATTCTTGGCGTTACCAGATGCATCCTGATGAATTGCAACCAAATCAGGAACGCCACCACCACGGACATACTCACTGCGTACCGTATGACCTGGTGCCTTCGGTGCGATCATAATCACGTCCAGATCGGCACGTGGAACCACTTGGTTGTAGTGAATTGAGAAGCCATGTGAGAACGCGAGCGTCGCACCTTGCTTGATGTTTGGTTCGATTTCCGACTTGTACATATCCCCATGAAACTCATCAGGCGTCAGAATCATGACAAGATCAGCTTGCGCAACGGCTTCANNCACTGGCAACACTTTCAGACCATGTGCTTCGGCTTTAGCGACCGAAGACGAACCNGTGCGAAGACCGACAGTCACATCAACACCCGAGTCTTTCAGGTTGCACGCCTGAGCGTGGCCCTGCGACCCATAACCGATTACCGATACCTTTTTCGATTGAATGATCGATAAGTCACAATCTTTGTCGTAATAAATCTGCATGAAATGTTTTCCTCTCGTTAATTTTTTGGCGGCCTACACAGACAACACGCGTTCTCCGCGCGCAATACCACTGACACCACTTCGCACCACTTCCAAAATGGCCGAAGCACCAATCGCGTCAATAAATGCATCTAATTTATCGCTCGTTCCGGTGAGCTGGACGGTATACATTGCCGGNGTGACGTCAACAATTTGGCCGCGGAAGATATCACAGGTTCGCTTCACCTCAGCGCGCTGAGCCCCGGTGGCTTTAATTTTGATCAGCATCAACTCGCGCTCGATGTGTTCGCCCTCGGTAAGATCCACCAATTTCACCACATCGATCAGCTTATTCAACTGCTTTGTAATCTGTTCAATCACAGTATCGTCACCGATCGTGGTGACTGTCAGCCGCGACAACGTGGGATCTTCTGTCGGCGCGACAGTGAGCGATTCGATGTTGTATCCGCGTTGTGAAAATAGTCCGACGACACGAGACAACCCACCTGGCTCATTTTCCATCAGAGCCGAAATTATGTGTCTCACTTCGTACGCTCCGTCTTACTCAAAATCATATCCTTCATTGAGCCAGTTGGTATCTGCATTGGGTAGACATGCTCATCCGGATCAATATAGATATCCATAAACACCACGCGATCCTTCATCGCGAAACACTCTTCCATTTTTGCTTTCAGCTCTGATGGATCGNTGACGATCATTCCCACGTGACCATAGGCTTCGGCGAGCTTTACGAAATCTGGCAGCGAATCCGCATAGGTTGAGGCCGCGTAACGACCGCCGTACTGCATATCCTGCCATTGCTTGACCATACCTAAAGCNGCATTGTTCAAGTTAATGATCTTCACAGGCATGTTGTATTGCGTACAAGTTGACAGTTCTTCGATACACATCTGAATCGAGCCTTCGCCCGTGACAACAGCAACCTGCCGGTCCGGATGTGCAAGCTGAACACCCATCGCAGCCGGCAAACCNAATCCCATCGTTCCGAGTCCACCAGAATTGATCCACTGTCGTGGTTGGTCGTACTTATAGTATTGCGCTGCAAACATTTGATGTTGTCCAACGTCCGAGCAAATGAACGCTTCGCCGTTGGTCACGTCATACAACGTCCGAATCACATCTTGAGGCATGATCTTGTCGCGGCGCGTGAAACGATCACCAGTCCAGAGGCCATGCTTCTCGCGCCAGCCATTGATGGTTTCCCACCAGGCACTTAACGCATCCGAGTCAGGCTCGACATCCATCTGATTCAGCATTTCCGCCATATCGGCCAACACAGACTTCACAGGACCAACCAACGGAACTTCGATATGCCGAACTGTTTTTTGAATCGAGGCAGGGTCAATATCAATGTGCACGATCCGGGCATTCGGGCAGAATTTTTTCGGGTTATTCGTCACGCGGTCATCAAACCGAGCACCCACAGCAAAGATCACATCGGCTTGATGCATCGCTTGGTTTGCTTCGTAAAAACCGTGCATACCCAACATGCCGATGAACTGATCATCCGATCCAGGAAATGCACCCAAACCCATCAACGTATTGGTCACCGGATAACCGAGACGCTTTGCGATCGCCGTGAGTTCCTCGGCTGCATCACCCAAAACCACGCCGCCGCCGGCATAAATCATGGGACGTTTCGCTTCGAGGAGAAGATCGAGCGCTTTACGAATTTGACCAGCATGCCCTTTTAGCGCCGGTGTGTAAGAACGCATGTTGACTGTTTCTGGGTATTCAAAAGGACGTTTTTCGGTCGGTGCTGTCATGTCTTTTGGCACATCAACGACCACGGGACCCGGACGACCGCTCTTTGCGATATGAAACGCTTTTTTCATCACGCTCGGGATTTCTTCAATCGAACGCACGAGGAACGAATGCTTCACGATCGGGCGACAACAACCGATCATATCCGTCTCTTGGAAAGCATCGGTGCCCATCAAATGACTTGGCACGTTCCCGGAAATCACAACCAACGGAATCGAATCCATATAGGCGGTCGCAATGCCCGTAATGGCATTTGTCGCCCCAGGACCCGAGGTCACCAGGCTGACACCCACCTCGCCAGTTGATCGCGCGAACCCGTCCGCAGCGTGGACTGCGGCCTGCTCGTGGCGTACCAAAATGTGTTCAACTGCATCTTGCTGATACAGGGCGTCATAAATGTGTAGAACCGCGCCGCCGGGGTAGCCAAAAATCATTTTGACCCCTTCCTCTTTCAGCGCGCGCATGATCATTTCACCGCCAGAAAGCAATTCCACTTCCGACCCTCTCCGAGTTAATAGTTAAGGTAAATCGACAATTGTGACACCCATAAACGGCCTGTCAACTGAGGGCCGCTGTATTTTAGGTCTGAAAGGTAATCTCGCCGGCAGATGTGAGGACTGCTTGAATGGTTGCACCCGGCGCAAACTGACCTTTCAGCAATGCTTCGGCAAGCGGATTTTCAAGATGAAACTGGATCGCTCGTTTCAAGGGTCGCGCACCATAGACCGGATCGTAACCTGCCTCACACAGTTTTTCGGCGACTTCATCGGTCAGTTCAAATCCAAATTCCAGCTCGTCGAGCCGAGCGCGTAAATAAGACAACTGAACGTCTAAGATCCCGCGAATATGCTCTCGGCCAAGTGCGTGGAAAACCACCGCATCNTCGATTCGATTGATAAACTCAGGCCGGAAATGCGTGCCTACNACACCCATTACAGNATCNCGAATGGTTTNGTGCGACTCACCAACCATGCTCTGGATTAAGTCAGACCCCAAATTCGACGTCATGACCACAACCGAATTCGAAAAATCAACCGTNCGNCNCTGACCGTCAGTGAGACGCCCGTCATCGAGTACTTGCAACAGAANATTAAATACGTCGGGATGCGCTTTTTCGACTTCATCCAATAGCACCACTGCATACGGACGGCGACGGACTGCTTCAGTCAAATAACCGCCCTGTTCATATCCGACATAGCCTGGTGGTGCGCCCACCAGNCGGGCGACTGAATGTTTCTCCATGAATTCGGACATATCAATCCGAACCATGGCATCTTCCGACTCAAACAAAAATTCAGCCAAACTTTTACACAGTTCGGTTTTACCAACCCCGGTTGGACCTAGAAATAAAAACGAACCATTGGGTCGCTTTGGATCCGATAAACCAGATCGCGAACGACGNACNGCATTGGCAACTGCAGTCACNGCGGTGTCTTGGCCAACCACTCGAGCATGCAATGCNTCCTCCATTTGAAGGAGTTTGTCTTTCTCACCTTCGAGCATCTTCGCAACAGGAATACCAGTCCAACGACTCACAACCTCAGCGATTTCCTCCTCAGTAACACGAGAGCGGACCAGCTTTCCTTCATCAGACTCGTTNGCCTNTTGAGCNTCAGCCATTCGCTTTTCGAGGGACGGGATCACNCCATATTGAATTTCACTCATCCGAGCCAAATCGCCTGCACGTCGTGCCTGCTCTAAATCAATTTCAGCGCGATCAAGCTCTTCNTTGATGGCTTGNACACCATGCGTTTGCGCTTTTTCTGACACCCACACCTCCTCAAGTGCGCTGGCTTCTTTGGCGACTTCGGCAATCGTTTCTTCAAGCTCAATCAGACGTGCCTTACTCGCCTCATCCTTCTCCTTTTTCAGTGCCTCACGTTCGATTTTTAATTGAATCAATCGACGATCTAAACGATCCAACTCTTCAGGCTTTGAATCCATTTCCAAACGGATGCGGCTGGCTGCCTCATCCATCAGATCAATCGCCTTATCAGGCAGCTGTCTGTCGGTGATATAGCGGCTTGATAATTTAGCCGCCGCGATGATGGCTGAGTCAGAAATCTCAACCCCATGATGCACTTCGTATTTCGGCTTCAATCCACGAAGGATTGCAATCGTATCGGTTTCTGTCGGCTCACCCACCAACACTTTCTGGAAGCGACGCTCGAGCGCCGCATCTTTTTCAAAATACTGGCGATATTCATCAAGTGTTGTTGCGCCCACGCAATGCAGTTCTCCACGAGCAAGTGCAGGCTTCAGCATATTGCCTGCATCCATCGCTCCCTCGGACTTACCCGCTCCCACCATGGTGTGGATTTCATCGATAAATAAGATGATTTGCCCTTCTTGCTGCGCCAGTTCTTTCAATACAGCCTTTAATCGCTCTTCGAATTCACCACGGAATTTCGCACCTGCAATCAGCGACCCCAGATCAAGCGATAACACGCGCTTCCCTTTCAATCCCTCGGGCACTTCACCATTGACAATCCGAGCCGCTAGACCCTCAACAATCGCCGTCTTACCGACACCAGGTTCACCGATTAACACAGGGTTATTCTTTGTGCGACGCTGTAATACTTGGACGGCACGCCGAATTTCCTCGTCACGCCCAATCACCGGATCCAGTTTGCCGTCTGACGCTCGTGCAGTCAGATCAAGGCAATACTTATCAAGAGCACCACGATTTTCTTCATCATTTTCGGTTTGCACTGACTCGCCTCCACGGAGTTTCTCGATAGCATCGGCAAAGTGATCTTCATTCACTGAAGCCGCCTGAAAAGCAGCTTTTGTGGTCTTGTCTTTCGACATCACAGCCAAAACAGTTTCTGAAGAGAGATAGGCGTCTTTCTGCGCCATTGACTGCTTCTCAGCCAAATTAAACTGACGAGNCAGGTCCTGACTCATTCGGANCTCACCATCGTGGTTGGTAACCCGTGCCAACCCATCTAAAGTGTGGTCGACTTCAGCGAGCAGCTGATCAAACTGACCACCGGCAGATAGGACTAGGGAACGTGCCAAACCACCGCTTTGGGTGAGCAACGCTTTCAAAAGATGCCATGGTGACATCTCATTATGATCAAGACTTAGGACGAGACTTTGCGCATCCTGAAGCGCTTGCATGAGATGATTCGTTAAACGATCCATTCGCATTAGGTAATCCCTTATCTAAAACAATGTGCAGTATTCGGTAGGGGCGACGACTACAAATTACAAGTTATCCACAGGTTATTCAGTGCGCATAATACAGCTTGCCATTCGCCCAGTCACACCTGAGCGACGATAGGAATACCACCGCGTCGAGTCGCTGTATGTGCACGCATCNNACCTTTGAATAANCTCAACACCGAGGTTTTCAAGGAGATCACAAGCGATGCCCTGGAGGTCGGCCATCGAGCGATCAGAATCGCTGACCGATTTGANATAACGGCTCCAGCNTGCANTTTTAGACACAAAAGCGTCCACAACTTCNGGTCCAACTTCGAATACATCTCGACCGATACACGGCCCGAGCCACACGCGCACCTTGGGAGGATCGGTAAATTCTTGAAGTGTTCGTTCAAGTACCCCAGAGACGAGTCCTCGCCAACCGGCATGGGCCGCACCGATCAGATATTGGCTTGCAAACAAAACCGGAAGACAGTCCGCTGTCAAAATGCCAATTGGACAGTGCAACTGATCTGTCACCACTGCATCAGCAGCAATCACTGGAGACTCCTGATCGACACAGATGACGTCGATTCCGTGAACCTGCTCAGGAAAATACACCTCACGACCCAATCGCTGAGCCAAACGGGAGCGATTGGTGACAACAGAACCCGCATCGTCACCAACATGCAATCCCAGATTAAACGACCCATNGNGGCTTGGCTCGGGATGACAGATCGTCTGTAAAGCGAGAACGTTTGGTCCNCAGTCAATCTCAAGCCANGGATCAGACATCCACGCGCCTCAGAGCGACAGACAATCCGTGCAANTCAGATGCAAGTGGCACCTCAAACTNGACATGTTGACCGNGCATCGGATGAATCAAACCAAGGGTCTTCGCATGCAGAGCNTGTCTTGGAAATGCATCAATTAATGCTCGAGCTTCTTGCGTTGCATATCCAAGACCNGGGCGGCCTTGGCGGTAGACGGGATCACCGACCAACGGATGACCAATATGTGTCAGATGAACCCGGATCTGATGCGTTCGACCCGTTTCCAACTTCACATCAAGCCAAGCACAATGTGCTGTCGTCTCAGACAGTCGGTAATGTGTGATCGCCGGCTTACCCGAATACACCACAGCCATTTTCGTCCGTTGAAGCCGATGCCGATCCATTGCGGCATCGATCGTACCTTCTTTGTTCGGATGCCCGTAAACAAGTGCAGCATATTGACGGCTCATCGATCGATCCTTCAGTTGCTTCACCAGATTGGCCTGTGCTTTTAATGAACGCGCCACCGCCAAAACACCACTGGTGTCTTTGTCAAGACGATGCACAATGCCTGCTCTCGGAATCTCCTCAAGCTCAGGAAACCGAGACAATAATGCATTCACCAGCGTACCCGACGGATTTCCATGCCCTGGGTGGACAACGAGCCCAGCCGGTTTATTCACTATGATCAGATTATTGTCGACATGAACCAGATCAAGAGGTATGTCTTCGGCCGACCAATCAATTTGCGTCTCAAGTTCTGCATCGATCACGATTTGTTCGCCGCCAAGCACCTTATTTTTTGGCTTTAATCGAGCACCATCGACTAAAATCTGCCCGTCAGTCAGCCATTGTGTCAGTCGGGCGCGTGAGTAATCTGGCATCAAGCGNGCCAGAACCTGATCGATCCGAGANCCAGATTCCTCCATAGGAACCTGAATCTGTGCTTGAATATGTGTTTTGGTATATTGCCGATCAGTCATTTGTCGATTCATCAAAACAAGGAATTCCATGATAACCCGGACACTAAGCTTCCTGCTCATTTCTGTTTTACTTACCGCCTGTTCGCTGTTCGAACCAGAAGCCAACCTGAAAAGCGAGCGGCAGCTTTGGGAAGAAGCACAGGGACACATGGATGGTAGCCGATATCTTGAAGCGATCACCTCACTTGAGGAACTTGATCGTCGCTTCCCATTCGGCCAATACGCGGACGGAACGCAATTGGATCTGGTCTACGCCTATTTCAAATCATCGAAGTATGAGCTGGCTCGACTCACTGCAGATCGATTTATCCGCCTCAATCCAGATCATCCCGAAGCAGACTATGCGCAGTACATGAAAGGCTTATCCTCTTACGCGTCCAATGACTCGATGGTATCGCGTTACCTACCAGGTGATGAGACAGGGCGAGATATCGGTGGTGCACGCGCTGCCATCGATGATTTCAAACAATTGCTTGAACGCTATCCAGACAGTGAATACAAAGAGGATGCCACACTCCGCCTGATTTATGTTCGTAATCAGCTCGCCGAATATGAAGTCAATGTGACACGCTACTACATCAGAAAAGGCGCTTACTTAGCGGCTGCCAACCGTGCACGTCAAGTGGTCGAGGGCTATCCATCAACCCCAGCAGTGATCGATGCTTTGATCGTTATGCACCTCGCATTTGAGGCGCTGGGTCTCCCACTCGAATCACAGGATGCCTTGTTTGTACTCTCTGAAAATTATCCTGAATACGTCGCAGGTGAGCGTGGTAATCAGCGGCTTGCGGCAGGGGTGTTATACGAAGAAGGTGAAACGCTCACCAGCATCCTGACACTCGGATTTATGGGTGGTGGTGGCGACCTCGCAGACCGGCTTGCGGCCTTCAGTCAGTCACGCCGTCTGGATACAAGTCGTCGTCCACAGGCAACGCTCCGCCCTGCAGAGGACGCCCCTGCCGTTGACGCACCTCGGGTTGTCGACGAGGTTTTCTTCTAGAAAGACCAACGGTTCGCGATCGGGTATCTCCGGTCGCGACCAAATCCCCGAACGGTCACGCGCGGTCCAACAGCAGACTGTCGACGCTTGTATTCATTGATATCGACAAGGCGACACATACGCTTCACCTCAGTGGAATCAAATCCCGATTCAATAATTTCCTGAGGCGATAGATCCGATTCGATATAGAGCGACAACATAGTATCGAGGCGATCATAGGGTGGCAGGCTATCCGAATCTTCTTGGCCAGGAGCCAACTCAGCAGACGGTGGTCGAACAATCACGCGCTCGGGAATCACTTCACGATCTCGATTCACAAATCTTGCAAGATCATAGACCCGGGTTTTCCAAACATCTTTTAAAACCGCATACCCACCAGCCATATCGCCATAAAGCGTCGCGTAGCCGACAGCCATTTCACTCTTGTTACCGGTTGTTAAAACCAAAGCGCCAGTTTTGTTCGAGAGCGCCATCAGTAGCACGCCCCGGCAGCGACTTTGTAAATTTTCTTCTGTTGTATCGACTGGGTGTCCTCTAAAAAAGGGCGTTAACGTCTGCATGAATTCNCGGACCATNGGTTCAATGGAAACAATTGAGAATTCGCATCCCAAGATTTGAGCCTGTCGCTCCGCATCCGTCACACTGATATCAGCGGTGTACACATACGGCATCATCACCGCGTGAACGTTTTCTGCACCGAGTGCATCTGCGGCGACCGCTAGCGTCAATGCTGAGTCGATTCCTCCGGATAATCCAAGAACCGCTTTTTTGAAGCCTGTCTTCTNGAAGTAATCACGGACCCCAGTCACAAGTGCTTGATACAGCATCCAATCAGACGATGGCANGCTTTCCAAACGNTGCCCTGTGAAATCTGACCCATCCCAGACGAGATCCAGCACGTCATCAGTGAAAAAATTAGCCTGAGCAATAATCTGTCCTTCTCGATTCACGGCAAAGGAACCACCATCGAAAATGAGCTCATCTTGCCCACCGACCAAATTCACATAGGCGATTGGTACCCGATTCATACGTGCACGATGTTTCAGGTGTTCGTNCCGCTCAACCACTTTATTTTCTGCAAAAGGTGATGCATTCACGACAACGATACAATCAACGCCAAGCTTGCAAGTTGCTTCCACAATCTCTGGAACCCAAACGTCTTCGCACACCAGAAGACCAATCCGCATCCCATCAACATCGCATATCTGAGGCTCAGAACCAGCCNCAAAATAGCGACGCTCATCGAANACCTGATAGTTGGGCAGTGATTGTTTGTGATAGGTCGTCACTCGGACCCCATCGGTGTAAACGATCAGGCTATTCCAGAGTGAAGCGGGACGCGCACTATTGTTACCAAGATCCCAAGCACTCGATTCACGTACGAGCTCGCTCGGCGCGCCGACCATTAGCGTCAAACCCCGGCTGATCTCGCACAATCGAGATTCAGATGCAGTCAATTTATCGATCAATGCGGGACGCAATAACAGATCCTCCGGTGGATAGCCGGTCAGCGCGAGTTCGGGTGCGATCAAAACTGACACACCATCTTGACGCGCAGTCTCGGCGGCGTCAGTTAGTTTTTGCAGGTTCGCGTCAAAGTCACCAACAANAGCATCCATTTGGAGCAGTCGAATACAAGAAGTCCGCGTCATAGTGTGTTCCGGGGTTGATAGGGTAAAGGGTCAACGATCGGCGTTCGATCCAACATCAGGTCACATAATAGTCGGCTGGATGCAGGACTCAAGACTACACCATTTCTAAAGTGTCCCGAATTTACCCACAACTTCTCTGACANTGCACCGATCCACGGCATTCCCTCAGNNGAGNCTGGNCGAAAGCCAGCCCACTGGGCTTCCAAGTCAACGTCTTTGAGTGCAGGAATCATAGCGAGCGCTGATGCATACAGTGATTCGAACGCATCACGATCCGGCGTTCTTCGAAAACCCACATCCTCAAGCGTCGAGCCAAAGATAATCCGTCCGTCTGCCCTAGGAATCGCATAGCGACCCTTGGCTAAAACCACACGATTGACAAGTCGACATGGGCTAAACAACAGCATTTGGCCTTTCATCGGCTTGATCGGACACCTGAGATTCAATCCTGACAGCAGATCCCCGGTCCACGCGCCCGTTGTGAGTACAATTCGATCCGCCACAACTCGCTGACCATGACTTGAGACCACAGGCGATGACAGAGAGCCGGACACCTGTGCTTCATGATGTTCACAGAGTTGAATATGTGGATGATTGAGACACATCTGTCTCAGTGCCTGCCCCATGCGTGGATTACGCACACTCGATACACGAGGCATCCATAGAGGAGTTTCATCAAGAACGACCTGAGGTTCTAACGCTTGGGCCTCATCATCCGTAATTTCGATAACCGCACGCGACACACCCGNACCCCAAGCGAGCGCCTGCTCGCGTTCGTTGGTTGCTGTCACCAACATCCCGTTTGCCAGGAGTTCTGGGTCAATCCCTGTGGAATCGCGGAGCTGCGCAATCAAATCAGGAAAGGTGTTCTGAGACCAAGTCGCTAACGCGGTAATTGGTGGGGAATAACGCCATGGATAGAGGGGTGAAATAATTCCCCCACCAGCCCAGGAGGCCTCGAGTCCTGCCTGACCTTTATCAAGTATCACAACATCCTGACCNGCTTCAGCCAATTCCAAAGCAGACAGCGTACCCATGACACCTGCGCCAATGATCAATACGTCACACGGGGAAATCGTTGTTTGCACCATNCCTGAATTATCGCATGCACAAACGATTTCGTCAGAACGAACTACACTCTACTNATGCAAATGATTTCATTACTCGCNGCTCTCTCGATCAGCATGATCCTCACATCGCAAATGATCGCGACCTGGTCCACGCCACTGGATAGCGCATCATCAAAACAAGAGACTGCGATGCTGAGAGCAACAATCCGAGCGTTGAAGGCGATGGCGATCACCACAAAGACCACTCAGGTCATCCAAATGCCGATTACCCAACGACCAATGCAAATAAGGTCGTTTTCGGGAAATCAGCTGGANGCTTATTCAGATGGATCCGTGAGCCCAGGCCAAGTTCGACTGTGCGGAAAAATCGTGAATTGGCTGGGTAGTGTATCAAGTCTCGGAAAAACTCGCATCACTCGCGAGCCTCTAGATCAGGCCCTCGACTCAACATCACAACGAATAAAAGACTGACGATGGAAAGAGCCATCAAGCTCTCAGACAAAGCAAATCCGCGCATACCACCTCCGTCTGGGTAGTACAGCAGAGCAAAACGAAACAAGGAGACGATTGAACTTCGGTGCTAGTCGACCGAGTGAAGCCTCAATTCCTTCGGTAATGAAAATTGAATTGATTCGTCAACACCGCGCTCCTGCGAGATTGTCTCAGCGCCCAGTTCTTCCAATCGCGCGCACACTGCACGTACGATATTTTCAGGTGCTGATGCGCCCGCTGTGACCGCAATGGCAGTGGCTGCCTGAACCCAAGCCGGATCAATCTGTTCGGGACCATCAATGAGATAGGACTGCGAGCCCAAACGCACTGCAAGCTCTCTCAGACGGTTGGAATTCGATGAGTTCGGGGAACCAACCACTAAGACAAGATCGTGTGCAACCGCCAAACGCTTGACGGCATCCTGACGGTTTTGAGTGGCGTAACAGATATCGTCTTTCCGCGGTCCTTGAATCTCTGGAAACCGCTCGCGCAAGATATCAATGATCTTCACGGTATCATCCATAGAAAGTGTCGTTTGTGTCACGAATGATGCAGTTGTCGGGTCATTGATCTGAACTGTCCGCGCACCATCTTCATCCTCGACCAGTTTGATCGTTCCACCATTTGAGGTATCAAACTGACCCATCGTCCCTTCAACCTCCGGATGCCCTGCGTGACCAATCAAGATGCACTCTCGCCCTTCTTTGGAGAATTTGATCACTTCCATATGCACTTTGGTTACCAAAGGACAGGTTGCGTCAAATACTTTTAGTTGACGCCGCGCAGCCTCGTCTTGGACCGCACGGGACACCCCATGGGCCGAGAAAATGACAATGGTGTCATCCGGGACTTCATCGAGTTCATCCACAAAAATGGCACCCCGAGCCTTTAAGTCGTCAACAACCGTTTTGTTGTGGACCACTTCATGACGAACATAGACCGGCATACCAAAAACCTCGAGCGCTCGATTCACGATGTCGATCGCCCGATCAACACCAGCGCAAAAACCACGAGGATTCGCAAGCGTCACGTGCATCAGTGTGTCTCCGATGGAACAACGGACAAAATCTCGACCTCAAACTCAAGATCAAGACCTGCGAGCGGGTGATTAAAGTCAACAGTCACCATCGTGTCATCGATTGTCGAGACGACACCGGGCAACTCGGATTTGGCTTTATCCTGAAAACTCACCACCAGACCTTCCGATAATTCAACAGATGGGTCGAACTGATCTTTCGGGATTCGCTGAACATTGGATGGATTATGCTGACCAAACCCGTCTTTGGGTTCAATCCGTTCGATTTTCCGCTCACCTGCTCTCATGCCATGAATCACCGCTTCGAAAGCGGCAGGTAAANTACCATCGCCAATCACCAGTTCAGCGGGCTTTTTTTCAAATGTTGAATCCACGAGTTCGCCGGTATCTGCGAGTTTCAGAGAGAAATGCAGTTCAACTTTGCAATTTGGGCCGATGTCGAGCATCTAAATACCATCCGATTAATAAACATCCTGCTGCTAACGTAATGCTTGTGTCGGCAACATTAAAGGCCGGGAACGACCAATGTCCCCAATGAAAGTGCAAAAAATCCACCACATAGCCAAAGGCCACACGATCAATCGCGTTTCCAATCGCGCCAGGAATCAAGAGCACGAAGCCTGCTTGCATCCATTGACATAACTCTGGATCGCGCAACGACCACAGTGAATATGCAGACACACCCACCGCCAAAACCAGAAACAGCCACTGTTGCCACCCACCTGCATCTGCCAAAAAGCTAAACGCAGCGCCGGTATTGTGTAAAAGCGTGAGAGAAAAAAACGGGAGCAAGCTCACCGGCTCGGCATAATTCAGGTAGGTCGATGCAAGTAGCTTGGTGCACTGGTCGACCAGGAAAATCGTCCCAATCACCAGTGCAAAATCAAGCCTCATGCAAATGTTCGCTCTTCGCCTGAACCTTCAACGTTGTCGACACAACGCGCGCACAAGGTTGGATGCTCATTCACAGTGCCGACATCCGGGCGGTGATGCCAACAGCGCTCACATTTCTCCGATGAAGTCGCAGATACAACAACCGACAATTGCGAGAGTGCAGGATCAGAGGCTGCTTGACTGGGTGCATCCGACAATCGGTGTAAGGTCACTTCGGATGTAATCGTAACAAATCGTAATTCGTCACCCAAGGTAGCCAGGGCATCAAACACGGGGCCTTCAGCATACAACGCGACCTCAGCCGATAACGAACCCTTCACCAACCCATCATTTCGGGCCGCTTCAATCGCCTGATTGACCAACTCTTTGGCTGACTGGATCAACGACCAATCCACCGTTGCACGACCACTTGCTTGAGGAAGCTCAGCCTCAGTCATCGCAAACACAAATCGATGTGGCCGAGTCCCAGGCATAACTTCCCAAATTTCTTGCGCTGTAAACGATAAGATCGGCGCCATCCAACGAACAAGCGCATCGGTAATCCAGTACATCGCCATCTGACAACTTCTCCGGGCATGGCTACCTGCTTTAAGTGTGTATTGGCGATCTTTGATGATATCGAGATAAAACCCGCCGAGATCATCCACACAGAAGTGGTGTAATGCTTGAGTCACTTCAGAAAATTCATAACGCTCGTAGTGAGTCATAATCTTTTCCGAAAGCGCTGCCGTACGGCGGATCATTTCAGCATCCAGTGACACCAAGTCATCCATGGCGACCTGATCAGTTTCTGGATTGAAGCCAGCCATATTCGCCAACAAGAATCGCGATGTGTTACGGATACGGCGATAGGTATCTGATGTTCGGTTGAGAATCTCATGACTGACTGTCATTTCTTTTGTGAAGTCAGTTGACGCAATCCACAACCGCAAAATATCAGCACCCAAGGTATTCATCACATCTTGCGGTGGAATCACATTACCGAGCGACTTCGACATTTTTCGGCCGTCTTGATCCACAGTAAACCCATGGGTTAGCAATCCCTCGTAAGGCGCGCGACCATGAATCGCAACAGAGGTCAGAAGCGATGACTGGAACCAGCCCCTGTGCTGATCAGACCCTTCAAGATATAAATCTGCAGGGAAGCGAAGACCATCACGACGCCCGAGCACTGATGCATGGGTTGTTCCGGAATCAAACCAAACATCCAGCACNTCCGTGACCTTACGGTAATCCGCAGCATCGTCACCAAGTAACTCGCTCGGTTCGAGATCAAACCAAGCATTAATCCCNCCTTGTTCAATTTTGNCCGCGATTTTTTCAAACAGTGCTTCTGTNTCAGGATGCAACTGACTCGTCTCTTTATGCACGAATACAGTGATTGGGACACCCCAATTACGTTGCCGTGAAATACACCAGTCAGGCCGATCCTGAAGCATCGCAGCGAGGCGATTCTTACCCCAATTCGGTGTGAATGAGATTTTTGAATCGACTGCTTCTCGAGCCGTTTCCAGGAGCCCCTCACCTTGCATACGAATGAACCATTGGGGGGTCGCTCGATAAATCACNGGTGTTTTATGCCGCCAACAATGTGGATAGGAGTGTTCAAGCTTTGCTTGATGAACCAAACGTCCCCTGTCTGCAAGGTACTCTGCAATCACTGGTCCGGCTTTTTCAACATGCAGGCCTGCGACGACAGACACTGAATCAGCAAACGTCCCGTCATCACGAACCGGTGTCAATAATTCAATATCGAGTGCTTTGGCTGCATTAAAATCTTCAAGACCATAGGCAGGCGCCGAGTGAACAGCACCTGTACCTGCTTCGAGCGTCACATGCTCGCCGGTAATCACAGGAACAATCCGCTCATCCCATGGCGCTTCACATTGAATTCCAGCTAATGNGATGCCCGNGGTGTGACCGAGGATTGTACATTCATCGATACCATAACGCTCTGACAACGCCTCCAGACGTCCCTCGGCCAAAACCAAGGTCCANCTNGTGCCATCCTTTTCAAACCGTGCGAGCACATATGGGAGCTCAGCGTTGACTGCGACAAATTGGTTCGCTGGAAGGGTCCAGGGCGTGGTTGTCCAAATCGCCATCGAGGCGTTTGAGGCGACATCTGATGACACGCCAAAGACACTTTCGATTTGATTGGTGTTTTGAATTGGGAAGGCGACATCAACNGTCCAGGTCTGACGATCNTGGTACTCGACCTCAGCTTCAGCCAACGCACTTTCGCAATCCATACACCAATACACAGGCTTTGCGCCTTGGTGGAAATGACCGTTGTTGATAATTCGTCCCAATGATCGAACGATATCTGCCTCAACGTTGTAATTCATCGTCAGGTAGGGATTATCCCAATCACCCAAGATACCAAGACGCTGAAAGTCGACCTTCTGTCGCTCGATNTGAGAAGCNGCGTAGTCTCGACAGGCATTTCTGAACTCACTCGCGGATTGATATTGATCCCCGATTNTACCAATCGTCGTTTCGACCTTGTGTTCGATGGGCAACCCGTGACAATCCCAGCCTGGAACATAGGGTGAATTATATCCCGCCAGTCCTTTGGCTTTGACAATAATATCTTTCAGCACTTTATTCACCGCGTGACCGATATGAATATCGCCATTTGCGTACGGAGGGCCATCATGCAAAATAAAGGTCTTTTCTCGATTCGTCTGCGCGTCACGGATCTGCTGATACCAATCATCCGCAATCCATGACGCAATCATGTCAGGCTCACGTTTCGCCAAGTTTCCGCGCATTGGAAACTCAGTGTCAGGAAGATTCAGTGTCTGTTTGTAATCAGTCATTCAGTTTCAGATCCAGTTAATNCGCTNAGTAATTCCAAAGCCTTTGCGTTATCAACCTGAATTTGTGCGGTCAACGCATCGATGCTTTCGAATTTTTGTTCAGCGCGAATAAATACCCGTGGAGTCACGATCAGGATGCGACCATACAACTCCCCAGTAAACTCGTGCAAATGCACTTCCAAGCTGACCTTTTGGCCAGAGACGGTTGGGCGTGAACCTATGTTGGCGACCCCNGTNACGACCCGTCCTTCTGGAAGCTCAACCGTGCAACCAAACACGCCATGCAGCGGCGGTGAATTNGAGAGCGCTATGTTAGCAGTCGGGAATCCAATTTTCCGCCCTANTTGTTGTCCGTAACACACNCGTCCACACAGCGCATANTGTCGACCAAGTAATTGCAATGCGCCATCGAAATCATGGGTCTTCAACAAATCCCGTATCCGTGACGACGAAACCCGCTCGTCACACACTCGGTGAGTATCCGACTGCTCAACCGTAAAACCAGAGCGCTCACCCGCAGCAATGAGGTAGTTGAAGTCACCGTGGCGGTCACAGCCAAACCGAAAATCATCACCGACAACGAGATGTCTCACTTGCTTACCAGCAACCAGCTGACTCACAAACGCTTCTGCCGACATCGGGCGAATATCGGAAAATTTGAGACACCAGGTGCAATCAACACCCAAGGCACTCAAGGCAGCCACTTTGGATTTGAGATTCATCAATCGTGCGGGTGCCTCCTCGCCAATACGATCTGCAAAGTATTCCTTTGGCTGTGGCTCAAACAACAANACGGTCAGCGGAAGTTGTAACTGTTTGGCAACCTGCTGGGCTTGATGAATGATACGCTGATGCCCCACATGCACCCCATCGAAATTACCGATGGTTAACACATGTGGTGACCGAAACTCTGCATGTCGACCAAAAACAAACTGCATCACGTTAACGGGCTGATGGTGGGACAAGCAACGAAGTATACCGGATCCCTGTCAGCCTCAGAGTCACCAGATACAAAAGTCCAGAAACAATCAGCAGAAGTGCGGTCCATCCAATCCGTTCCATGATCGAGTGATCGGAAAGTACAGCAGCCGTCGGTGCCCACCAACCCACCTGAACCATCAGCAACAATGCAAGTCCAACTTGAAGCGCAGATTTCCACGGGAGGCCCCGAATTTCATACCAGCCACGCTGGTGCAGACCACGCAGTAACAACATCGCATTCACCCAGGCAGAGAGGGATGTTGCAAGCGCCAAGCCCACATGATCTAACGACCATACAAGAATCAGGTTGAAACCCATATTTGCAATCATAGCAATTACCCCGATGTTCACTGGCGTCTTAGTATCTTGGTGCGCAAAGTAATGGGGCGCTAGCACCTTAATCATCATGAATGCCGGCAGGCCTGCAGCATAGGCCATCAATGACAGTGCAGATGCTTCGATATCTGTGACAGTCATCGCACCGTACTGGAACAAGGTCGACAAAATGAGCTCGCCAAATACAACAAGCGCTGCTGCGCACGGAAGCCCCAAGACCAGAACCACCCAAATGGCCCAGCTTTGCGTTTGCCGTGATGCATTGAGGTCATCTTGCGCAAACTCACGTGACAGCTTCGGAAGAATGACGGTGGAGACAGCGATCGCAATGACACCAAGCGGTAGCTCCATCAGGCGGTCTGAGTAGTAAAGCCAAGAGACCGATCCAGAGACCAACAACGATGCCAACACCGTATCAAGCAACAAATTGATCTGACTCACGGAAACACCAAACAGCGCTGGCACCATCAACTTCAAGATTTTTGAAATACCCGGATGATCCGCTTGCAAGGACGGTTTCGGCAGTAACCCTGCTGCTATCAGTGGCGGTATCTGGATGAGAAGCTGAATCAAACCAGCGATCGCAACACCGATCGCAAGCCCCATGACCGATGGTGAAACCAGCGGTACCAAAAACAGTGCACTCCCAATCAGCGACAGATTTAAAAAAATAGGAGTAGCTGCCGGTACAGCAAATCGACCAACACTATTTAAGATGCCGCCAGCAAAGGCGACTAAGCAAATAAATCCAAGATAAGGGAACGTCCAGCGTAAAAGATCAGCAGTCAGCGCGAGCTTCCCTGGATCATCAGAAAATCCAGGTGCAAACAACATCGCAATCCAAGGTGCCAGAAGCACACCGAGGATGCCGATCGCCACCAGGATGAGGCCAAAGCGCCCGGCGACCTGATCAATCAAGCGTTTGACTGATGCCTCACCGTCTTTTTCGCGTGTTTCTGAAAACACAGGAACAAACGCCTGTGCAAAAGCACCTTCACCAAAAAGCCGACGAAGAAAATTTGGGATCTTAAATGCAACAAAAAACGCGTCAGCGCCAGCAGAAGCACCGACCGAGTTCGCTAAAACGATATCTCGTACCAACCCGAGCACGCGCGAACCGAGCGTCCAACCGCCGACTGTTATTCCAGACCGAACCATCTTTTCTGTCGTCACGCTTTACTTTCCTTGACCTCTGACTCCATATTCGGTACCTTNCTGCGCTTTAAATTTCAGTTATTTCAACTCGTTTGAAGTTTAGTNTAAGGGAGCAACCCCAGTGGCAAATAGTCCCCAAGCGCGTAAGCGCGCGAAGCAGGCGGATGTCCGTCGTAATCATAACGCCAGCCTGCGTTCACGGGCTCGTACATATGCTAAGAAAACACTGGCAGCAATTGCGACCGGTGAACAACAAGCTGCGACGGATGCTTTCCGTGAAACCACGCCAATTCTTGATAGCATGGTGACCAAAGGCATTTACAAAAAGAACAAGTGTGCTCGCATCAAGAGTCGTCTGAACGCAAAGATTAAGGCAATCGCGTCTTAATGCCGACATCGGCGCTGAATCAGATTAGCGCCATATTGTCTCGGTGCACTAATGCATCACCTTCCGTGAGCAACTGATTTTCATTCAGTTGCTTAGTTGTTTTTCCAAACATTTCGAGCGCTTGGGTTGATCCATAATTGACCAGGCCGGTCGCGAGTCGNTCNCCATCTGTGGTCTCGATTGCGACGATATCGCCGCGATCAAACACACCTCTCACTTCNGTCACACCCACAGGCAACAAGCTTCGACCCTTTNCTTTCAGAGCGTCCGCTGCCCCAGCATCAATCACAAGAACGCCTCGCGTTTGTTTATGTGACGCCAGCCAACGCTTTCGTGCAGCCTGCGGTTTTAAATCTGGATACAACAATGAGCCGACCGACTCACCAGCACGTAATTGCTCAAGCACACCCTCGATCCGACCATTAGCGATCACAGTCATCGCACCTGAACGAGCNGCTTGCTGAGCAGCCATGATTTTGGTGTACATGCCTCCACGACCCAACGCACCCCCATCTNNTCCAGCNATACCCAACAGACGATCGTCCAAGGCGCGCGCTTCTGGAATCAACTGCACGTCCGAATGGAAGCGCGGGTCTTTATCAAAGAACCCATCTTGATCGGTCAGGATGATTAACACATCTGCTTCGAGAAGGTTGGTCGCTAGAGCNCCAAGCGAGTCATTATCGCCGAATCGAATTTCATCAGTCGCAACCGTATCATTTTCGTTCACGACTGGAATCACACCGAATTGACTTAACGTTTTCAGCGTATCTCTTGCATTGAGATACCGCTTACGGTCAGTAAGTTCTTCGTGGGTTAGTAATACTTGCGCTGTCTCGCGACCACAGGCTGAAAAACAGCTCTGCCAGACCTGNACCAAACCCATCTGCCCGATCGCAGCCGCCGCCTGTAACATGGGGAGCTCTTGCGGGCGCTGATTGATCTTAAGCGTCTTCAGTCCGACCGCGATCGCCCCAGACGAGACCAAACACAATTCAACACCGTCATCGATCAACGCAGACATTTGTTGGACCCACGCCTGCATTCTCNAAACATCAAGGCCCTGGCCATCATTGGTCAATAAAGCGCTACCGATTTTAATGACCCAGCGCNTACCGGATTTGAGTTTGCTGCGTTCAGTCACGAACTACAATGACCTCCATCTCGTGATCATCGTCGTCATCATCGTTGTCTTCATCTTCCGCGTCGACTCCTTTNCGCTGCATACGTCGTGTTNCNCGAAGNNGAGCAATCCGCTCATGAGCTTCNTCTGCNATTTGATCCAGCCAGGTACGCTCGGCTTGCTCGGCATCNGNATCTTCACGCCGCTCGATCGCTAATTCTTCAAGACGACTCATCAAGTGATAAGCGAGCAGCTCACATCCTTNGCCTGTGACGCCAGAAATTAAATGCACAGGATGTGGCCAATTGAAAGCATCTTTCAATGCCGCAACCAACTCGTCACGGTCGTCGGCATCCACCAAATCGACTTTATTCAGAACCAACCAGCGTTCTCGAGCCGCGAGCGATGGACTAAATTGCTCGAGCTCATCGGCGATCATTTCGACAACTTCCACCGGATCCTTCCCATCAACCGGGGCGACATCCACTAAGTGCAATAAAATCCGCGTTCTGGTGAGGTGTTTTAAAAATCGCGTACCGAGACCAGCACCGTCCGCAGCGCCAGAAATTAATCCAGGAACATCTGCAATGACAAAATTGCGATGTGGCGCCCGCGACACAACACCCAGCTGTGGTGCGAGTGTCGTGAATGGATAGTCTGCAATTTTCGGTTTCGCGGCAGACAACCGACTAATTAGCGTTGATTTACCTGCGTTTGGTAGACCAACCAATCCAACATCAGCCAGCAATCGTAGCTCAAGTCGCAGTTTAAACGCCTCGCCTGGGTTCCCGGGCGTGGTTCGACGAGGGGCTCGGTTGGTTGAGGATTTAAATCGCGTATTACCCAAACCGCCATGGCCACCCTCAGCCACCATCATCATGTCGCCATCTGCAACAACCTCACCGATCAGTGTATTAGTTTCATCATTGTAGACTGTCGTCCCAACCGGAACTTTTAAAACGAGATCACTGCCACCTGCACCTGTTTTATTACGGCCTGCACCCGGGCGGCCGTTGTCAGCGCGATAGCGTGGCTGAAAGCGATAATCAATAAGCGTATTCAGATTCTCGTCAGCCAGAAGGATGACAGAACCACCGTGGCCACCGTCACCACCATCTGGTCCGCCTTTCGGAATGTATTTTTCACGACGGAAGCTGAGGCATCCTGCTCCGCCCTTTCCAGCTTCGACTGTGATTAACGCTTCATCTACAAATTTCATGGGTCGTCCAAAACGCAAAAGCCCCGCACAAGCGGGGCTTTTTGATCAGTGATGCGCTTACTTAAGCAGAAGGCACGACACTGACAAAGCGGCGCTTGTGTGGCCCCTTCACTTCAAACTTCACTTCGCCATCCGCTTTTGCGAAGAGCGTGTAGTCCGTGCCACATCCGACGTTCACTCCCGGGTGGAACTGTGTTCCACGCTGGCGCACAAGAATGTTACCAGCCAACACTTGTTGACCACCGAACTTCTTCACACCAAGGCGTTTACTCTCTGAATCGCGTCCGTTACGGGTACTACCACCAGCTTTCTTGTGAGCCATTTTTGTCTCCTACCTTAACCGTTGATCGCTGTGATCTTAATTTCAGTAAACCACTGACGGTGTCCCTGGCGCTTCATGTGGTGCTTGCGACGCTTGAACTTCACGATTGTGACTTTGTCACCACGGCCATGCTGAACCACCTCCGCTGACACTTTTGCACCGTCTACGACCGGTGTGCCGACTTTGATTGATTCACCTTCTCCGACCATCAGTACACGATCAAAATCGATGGTCGAACCGGTCTCGGCTTCGATTTTCTCGACCTTGATGAGCTCGCCTTCGACAACCCGATGCTGTTTACCGCCTGTTTCAATGACAGCGTACATGTTCTAACTCCGTTTTCAAAATTCGGCAAC
>PAFS01000039.1 GCA_002705325.1 Gammaproteobacteria bacterium
ATAGCGCCATAGGTTTTGGTATTTTCGGTTTAATCTCGATAACCATCAGTCGTGCTAGCGGTTGCTGTGACGTAAAGATGACCACCGCCCTCAAGAGGGCTTGAGATACTTGATGCTAGTTCTGAGGTACCGAATGAACCGGCGCTCAACTTCAGCTCCACATTCTCTCGCTTAGCCGACTGATCCGAGATAATGTTTATAACGCCACCAACCGCACCATTGCCGTAGAGAACTCCTGCTGANGCATTCAATATTTCNATTTTTGATATGGTATNAAGAGGTATCGTAGACAGATCNGGCGACTCCAAGGTNGCGTTNTTAAGGGGCCTTCCGTCTAGCATTATNAGAACATTTTGTGCAGCTCGTTCACCGAAGCCTCTCATATCCGGCGTTCCACTNGCGCTNTAACCACTCGACGCACCATTGATGTGTAGAACACCAGACGANGCTAGTACTTCACTTAATGACAGGTATCCAGATTCGATGATCTCTTGTCGGGAGATAANCGTTGAGAAAGGAGAGGCTTCCGTGANAGCNGTGGCTGATCTGCTATCGATTTCNATTACGATATCAGCNTNATTTGCAAGACNNCAGACAGANGANAGGCACAGCNTTACNGCGCCAAAAAATTGGCTTANNTTCATTTTATTCTCCCNAANGCGCCCACCGCACANCCNAAAAGTGTNTGNACTCGTGAGGTAGGTCTCCGGGCTTGTTCAGGGCAATTCCATTTGCCGAATCACACACACCTTCCCATCAATCATGACAGTGGTATTCGTGAGGACTCAGGACTGAACATACCGTTGCGGGGGCAGCTTCGGACTTGGCTAGGCCTTACCGAATTCCCTGTTATNCCGATCGCTCGGCCACCTAACGAGAGCTAGTAAGTATAGAGACCGGTTGTTTAGTTGCAACTCATCTTTTGGCTAAAAGGCAGTAATGACNAGTGCNGCGACTGCCCACAAGAGCAGTGATCTTTCGGCGAGAGATTGNGTTTCTTCGATGTGATAACGCGCGGCATCATCGCCATTGCCAACGAGCGGCTCTTGTTTGATAAGACCCTCNACACAACGAGANCCACCGAGTTTGACTCGAAGTGCTCCCGCCGTCGCNGCNATCANTACNCCGGCTTCNTGGTCTGAGAAANCATTTGCTTGCCGNGTCCAAATGGCCCGTGACCGCTCGCGATCTCCCATGAATCCGAGTGTCAGGGCCATTAATCGGATGGGTACCCAGTTGAGGAGCAAGACCCAGCGCGCGGATGTTTCACCCGAACCATGGCGCTCGGAAATGACTGTCGATGTCCAATACAGAAGAATGCCTGGTAGTCCCCCAAGTGCAAACCAGGCGAGTGGAATGAACACTTTTTGGGCGAGTTTTAATACCTGTGTCTCAACTGTGATTCGGGCGACGCCATTTTCATCGAGTTGGCTTGCATCCGTTCCCGAAAATTCGGAGAGCTTGATCTGTGCTTGCGAAAACGAACCACTGCGAAGTTCTGTCAAGATAGCTTTAGAGTCCTCAGTCACTCGACCGTATTCGAGGATCAGCACCAAGGCGCTAAACGTGACGATCGCCCCGATTAACGGCATGTAGGCAATGATCGCACCAAGTGTCACGGCGCCACCAACGATGATTGGCAGTCGCAAGGTATTGGGTAAAGCGTCAGTGGCTTTTTCAATCGTGCTGATTACTTGGAGGCGATATGGCTCAATACGATCAGATGCAACAAGGCGGCTGAAAAGGAGAGCGGCAACGGCCAAAATCAAAGCGTTCATGAAAAATCCTTTAAAGTTTTAGAAACTGTAGCATGAAGCCAGTTAAACTTGCGTGATGTTCAAACCGTTAACTCTGTGTATTGGTCTTCGGTACACCCGCGCTAAGCGTCGGAATCATTTTATTTCGTTCATATCCGCTGTCTCAATGGCTGGATTGACTCTTGGTGTCGCCGTTCTGATTCTCGTGCTTTCTGTTCTCAACGGATTTGATCGCGAATTACGCACTCGTATTCTGGGGACAGTACCGCATGCATTACTTGAGTTTGAAAACGCCCGAACGGATCTTGATCCAATCGCGGAGCAGTTGAGTAGTAATCGATCGATCGTCGGCGTCGCGCCACTGAACCAGGGTGAGGGTCTATTAGTTGCCAATGGACGCACCGTATCCGTTGCGGTTCTTGGGGTCGANCCCGAGCAAGAATCCAAAGTATCGATTCTTCCGGGACACATGACACAAGGCGAATTCACTGACCTCAATGCCCAACGGTTTTCGATCATTTTGGGATCCGGTGTTGCAGCCAATCTTGGGGTTATTCCTGGTGATCAGGTAACGCTTTTGATTCCAGAGGCGACACTGAGNCTGGCGGGAGTCACACCACGACTGAAACGACTTCAGGTGGTCGGTCTATTTGAGGTTGGCGCACAACTCGANAATCAGCTTGCCTTTGTTGAACTTTCTGATGCGGCCAGGCTTTTTAAGCTCGGGGAGGGGGCTGCAGCGCTTCGATTACAATTTGATAACCTGTTTGATGCTCCTCAACTGATCCGCCCAATAGCGCAAGAAGTCAGCAATTCGCTTGGTCGCCCGATTCGTTACCAAGATTGGACACGAACGCAAGGCAACCTGTTCGAAGCAATTCAGCTCGAAAAGACCATGATCGCGTTGTTATTGACGCTCATCATCGCCGTCGCTGCCTTTAACATCGTCTCGACGCTTGTCATGATGGTCACCGATAAGCGCGCCGATATCGCGATCCTGAAAACCATCGGGCTCCCGCCAAGGAGTGTGATGAGCATATTTGTTGTTCAGGGAACGCTTGTTGGTGTGATTGGTACGGTTTTTGGTGTGATTTTAGGTGTGCCNCTGGCTCTGTCGATCACAGAAATCCTTGNATTTATGGAATCTGTTTTCGGCTTTTATCTGTTTAACCCAAGTGCCTACTTTATCTCCGACTTACCGTCTGAGCTTCGCTGGTCAGATGTTGGACTCGTGATCACTCTGAGTATCGGGTTATCGCTAGTTGCAACGCTCTATCCGGCTTTAAAAGCAAGTCGAATCGTTCCTGCGGAGGTCTTGAATCATGAGCGGTAGTTCATTGCTAGCGCTTCAGAGCGTCAGCTTTGGCTACGGTGACGGACAGAGCCGTATTCCGGTTCTCGACGATGTGAATTTCTGTATTGNATCTGGACAGCGTCTCGCGCTCCTCGGGCGGAGTGGTTCAGGTAAAAGTACGTTAATGAATATTTTGGCCGGATTACTTCTGCCCGAACAGGGATTGGTCGTCTGGCAGGGGACTGATATTACGCAACTGAATGATGCCAAGCGTGTCGCATTACGTCATCAAACGATTGGTGTCGTGTATCAATTTCATCATTTGCTACCCGAGTTCTCGGCTGAAGAAAATGTCGCATTACCTGCCATCCTTGGTGGCCAGACCGTAGCTACTTCAACACAGTTGGCACGCAAACTTCTGGATCAGGTTGGTCTGGGGCATCGACTGGATCATCGGCCTGGAGAATTATCTGGTGGCGAGCGTCAACGTGTTGCGATTGCGCGTGCGTTAGCTGGTCACCCAAAGGTCTTACTGATGGATGAGCCGACCGGGAATTTAGANGAGACAACAGCTGACGAGGTCTTGGCGATGTTGCTTGATCTATCGAAGACGACGCAAACAAGTCTCGTGATTGTGACCCACGATCGGCGTGTAGCTACTCAGACTGATGCCCAGTTTGAGTTGCATCGCGGTCAGTTACAGAGCGTTTGAGGAAGCGTCCNTTACGGCGCCTCCAGTTATAGCTCACCTGGACTCTCCACCAGATTCGAATGACCAAAAATCCAANCATGCTCAGGATTGCTCCGACGATTAGCGATCCAGTCAGTAAAGGCCACCAAATCAGATTGATTTGTTCCTGAATCCATTCAACCGTCACCTCTTGGGGCCAACTCACGCTTTCACTTCCTAGCACCCAGGCGCCCAGTTGATAAGCAAAGAAATAATAGGGAGGCATCGTGATGGGATTCGTCAGCCACACGAGCCCAACTGAGAGTGGTACGTTACACCGGAGGACCAGCGCAAAGACAGTTGCCGCAACCATTTGCAAAGGCATTGGCATACAGGCCCAAAATAGACCATTCAGAAATGCAAGCGCAACTGAGCGGCGATTCAAATGCCACAAGTCATCAGCGAATAGTTGGCGACCAACCCAGCCCCAACCACGCATATGATCGATNTGCTCCGGCGGTGGCATGATTCTCGAAACGAACTTTCTCGGCATGATTTTTGGTCGATCTCTGACGTCTGATTGAGATAATCACTCGCACAGAAACACGAATTCCCTCTCATGCTCTNTGCATGATCGTATCGACGTTGATTGTAAGCAGTTTACCTAGGTTTCCAAGCACTTTATCGCCTTTTTATTTGATTATTTCGGCGATCATGCTTGTTTCGTCTCGATTGCCTTGATTTTCACTGATTTGTGTGACCTTGGCTCTTCAAGAGATTCGAATCACAGACAGGATCGATTCGATGTGGGCTGAATCAAAGCTAAGCCATGTCTGTGAAGGTGTACTCCTTGTCGAGCGGATTACGTCTCAGGCAGTTGATTTTACCTCTGGTTCAGCAATCTGGGAGAGCAAGGACTGTCGAGACTTACCGGCAGGTGGTGGATCCCTCGATGGTTGGGTCCCTGCCGAAAGATGCGTTCGTTTTCTGACATCATAGTTGAGTTGCTCTGGCTGTTGCGGCCGGTCGATGGCTCTGAAAATCGACGGAGTTGTGTCTACTTTCTTTCAGCGCACGGAAGACATTTATTGTTGATGGGAGACGCCGATTGGTTCTCTGAGGCACATGTGGTGAAGGAACTTCACCGTTGTGAATTGATTGGAAAAATTGATGCTGTCGTTGTGTCTCATCACGGCGCGAGTGATGGTTCGAATCCTTCCTTCGTGTCGTTGGTCGGAGCAGAAAAGGCATTGGTGAGTATTGGACGCTCAAATCGTTACGGACATCCTCATCGGGATGTCTTGGATCGTTGGCCTTCGAGTGGTGCCACAATCCACCGAACAGATTTAGATGGCGCTTTAAGCTTTGATTTTGAAACGGGTGAGGTGGATCGTTACTGAGAGAGCAGTCCGCAACGATGGATTAGTTCGGGAGTTTTCCGCCAATAAGATGAATGGTCCGATCGATTGATAACAAACTCTCCGGTTGATGACTAATCACCAGTGTGGTCCGGTTCGCTTTTAAATTCTCGAGGCCTTTAAGAACTTCTTTTCGACTTTTGTGATCGAGTGCACTTGTCGGCTCATCGAGCAGTAGAATCGGTGCATCTTTGATGAATGCACGAGCGATCGCAATACGCTGCCGTTGACCACCGGATAATCGATTACCAAAAGGACCAATCTGAGTATCAAAGCCATTCGGAAGCGCTTCAATAAATTCCAGAGCGTGTGCTTGACGCGCCGCCTCCCTCACTTCCTCATCTGATGCGTCAGGCCAGCCAAAGCGAATATTATCTGCAACTGATGCGTCAAATAGATTGACTTGTTGTCCAACGAGCGAGAGTTGCCGGCGACGCTTGGATAGTGGCCACTCTGTCACGTATTCATCGTTAATGCGGATTTCGCCATCATTGGGCTCTAAAAACCCTGCGATGAGCGCAATCAGCGACGATTTACCAGAACCTGATGGTCCGACGAGTGCAACACTTTCTCCTGGGCGGATGTCGAATGACACCGATTCGAGTGCATGATGATCAGCATTTGGATATCTGACGGTGACATTGTTGATAGTCAGTGATGCATTGGCAATCGCATCATGACTTTTCGAATGTCCGCGTTGATCATCAAGCGTCTGATCGAAAATCTCATAGATTGACTCTGCGGCAGCAAGGCCTCGCTGGATTGTCGCATTGACCCCTGTGAGTCGTCGAACCGGGTCAAAAATCATCCCCATGGCTGTGATGTATGCAACAAACTCCCCAGGGCTCAACATGTCTCTGGCGCTCATCTGTGTGCCGATGAGAATCACAATCCCGATCGTGATCGCGGCTAGAATTTGAACCAACGGAACATTCAGTGACTGAATTTTTATTACCCGCATTTGCTCATGGCGCAATCGCTTATTGATGTCATCAAAACGCGCCTGTTGGTTATCGTGTCCGCCAAAGATCTTGATATCCTTGACGGCCAATAATGATTCTTCGATTAGGCCCGTCAGTCGTCCTGTCCAGGTTTGTAAATCTTGGTTGGAACGACGCATTTTAATGCTCGCTTTCTTGACCACAAAGGACACGACAGGTGCCGCAACCAGTAATGCGAGGGACATCTGCCAAGAGGTGTAAATCAAAAACCCGAGGAGACCTAAAATCATGAGTGTATCTTTGATGATGACCATCCAGGCTGTTGAAACCGCCTCGCCAACTTGAGCAACATCATAGGTAATACGCGATAACAGGCGACCGCCCTCTTCAGCATCGTGATCGGTCATTGGAAGATCGAGTTGTACAGCAAAGACCTCGGATCGGATATCAGCAACGGTGCGATTGGCAACGTATTGACTGGAAACTGATGCCACGTATTCAGAGATCCCCTTAAAAACGAAGACCGCGACGATCAAGAGCGGGATTTGAATCAATGCACTTGGATCTTTGTCGATCAAAGATTCGTCGATCAAAGGGGCCATTAAGGCGGGCAACATGGGTTCCATCGCAGCAGTCGCTGCCATCGAAAGCATCGCCAACACAGCGATTTTCCAATACGGGAGGGCTTCCCGAATCAGACGCCCGTATGTGTGCATATCGCCCTTCATTCGCGTCTTAAGATCCAGTCAACCCAAAAGCTCGCGAAACCGCGCGGTTTGAACTCTTTTTCCATGATGTCCCGATCATACTCTGAGTTGACCCATTCCAGAAAAGTCGGCGCTGTCTGGTTCTGGGAGGATGTCAAATGCTGATCGCGATATCGGATGTATGACTCGAAGAAGTGATCCAGAATACCTGTTTTTGCGCTTCTGAAATGACCATAGGCCCAGTGAAGTTGTTCCTTCGCCTCGTCGATAGGCTGGCCTAATCGGAAGTGACAATAAAGTACCGCAAATATTCCAGCGCGATCGGCTCCTGACTTACAGTGCGCAAGTGCTGGTGTGTCGAACCCCTCAATTAACTCTTTTAATAAGTTAATTTGTTTCGCAGTTGGTAACCCACGGGAGTGAACACGTGTATTGATCAGTGTGATACCCGCTTCCTCACAAGCTTTGGCTTCCAACTGATATCGACCTTGGGTTGGGTTGTAACCACGCAGATTGATGATGGTTTTCAGGCCCAAGTCTCTTTTGTAACGATGGATTCGTGCGACGCTCGGCTGATTACTTCTGTACAGTGGACCGGGAAGACAGAAACGATTGGAATAAAGCGATCTCAGGAAGCCGTGATCCACGAGCCATAAATCCAGGTTTGCTTTGAGTGATTTCCACGAAGTCAGCGGTGTGGATGGTGGTGCTTTGCCCCAACCTTCAATTGACACGAATCATCCTTTTCCTTTTGGGTAGCGCGGAGCATACTCAATTCGTCGGTATTCTGCACAGAAATGAGGGAATTAGTGCATGAAATTTGGCTTTGGTGTCTTTAGGGGTGTTGATGTGTGGCCGAAACGATGGCATCGACCTGCAAGTACGCTGAGTCGTGCACTACGCCCGATGATTACCTATTGGATGCGCAAAAAACGCCAAAAGATTGCAAGCGCACCCAGGATTTCCGATCAAGCTCCTGTGGTTTGTATTGGTAATCTTGTGGTTGGGGGCTCTGGTAAGTCACCTTTGGTGATGAGCCTCGCTTTACGACTCAAGGATGCAGGGTTCAGTCCTGGTATTGTGAGTCGTGGCTTCGGTGGTTTTGTAACGAATTTACCGATCGAAGTCACTGAGCACAGTGAGCCTCACGTCGTTGGTGATGAACCATTGATGCTCAAAATTCGAACACGATGTCCTGTTGTCGTGTGTCGTGATCGTGCGAAAGCGGTTGATCGATTATGTTTTCATCACCAGGTCGACGTCGTGCTAGCTGATGATGGATTACAATCTATGCAATTATGGCGAGATCTATCGATTTGTGTGTTTAACAAGCAACAAGGCATTGGTAATGGCCTGGAGATGCCCTTTGGCCCGTTAAGAGAGCCTTTAACCGTGGTCGATCAACTGGATGCGGTTATTGTTCGCGGAACGGAATATCCAAAAGAAATGTTGATTGAAATGGGCGTCGAGACTACAACCCGGGTATTTGCGTCCGTAAGTCGGATGGCGTACGCATATCGATCAGATTCACCAAACGAACATATTCCGATAACTGATCTGATCGATCANGGTGATTTTGATGCAGTTTCAGGGATTGCATCNCCGGGGCGTTTTTTTGAGGGGTTGCAACAGGCCGGATTATCGATCAAGGAACATGCATTTCCAGATCATCATCAATTCACTGNGTCTGAGATATCTGACCTGAAACGTGTGATAACAACAGAGAAAGATGCTGTGAAATTGGTACACTTGGTGGCAGAACCGTTTTGGGTGGTNGCGCTTGATAGTGACCAATCCGAATTCGAGCGTTGGTTAATTGATCATTTGAAAGAATGGAGAAGNGTATGAGTTTGGCGCCTCAACTGAAGGGTTTATTAGTCTGTCCGTTGTGTAAAGGAGAGGTTGAAATCCGTGAGGGTGACCAGGAGATTTGGTGCCGAGCTGATGGCCTTGCTTTTCCGATTCGCGATGATATTCCCGTCATGCTTGCTGATGAAGCACGCACTCTCACGACTGACGAGCGGATTGATCGTTAATGAGTTTCATTGCGGTGATCCCCGCTCGTTTCGGATCGACGCGTCTCCCTGGAAAACCGCTTCTCGATATCGCCGGTCAACCNATGATTCAACACGTCTACGCTCGCGCCCAGTCGTCTCGTGCAGAGCGGGTATTTGTCGCCACGGACGATCAGCGGATCGAGGACGTCGTTAAGGGTTTTGGGGGCGACTGTTTGATGACAGCGTCAGATCATCCAACGGGAACGGATCGATTGGCGGAAGTCGCAGATATTTTAGGACTGGCGGCTGATGCGATTATTGTCAACGTTCAAGGGGATGAGCCGCGATTACCTGCGTCTGCGATTCATCAAGTCGCTGACATGTTAATCGCGCATCCAGAGGCATCCATTGCGACACTGTGCGAACCGATCCACGGTTCATCTGATATTGACGATCCAAATCAGGTCAAGGTTGTCAAAAGCCGCTCAGGCCGAGCGTTATATTTCTCTCGAGCACGTATTCCAGGTCATCCAACGTCCGCGATTGGAACTCACTACCGGCACATTGGGCTGTATGCATATCGTGCTGGCTTTCTTCGTGACTTCAGGACTTGGGAGCCCACGCCACTTGAGCAGTTTGAGCGACTCGAACAGTTGCGAGCACTTGAGCATGATCGCTTGATTCAGGTCGATGTTGCGTTGGAATCCATTCCACCCGGTGTCGACACTGAACAGGACTTAGCGAGTATTCGGAGGCATTTGGAGAATCCGAGTGTTTGAGCTGACTAATCTGACAACGCTCAAGTTGCCATTCCGTGCTGCTTCAATTCTTAAGTTGTCATCGATTGAAAATGTTTGTGTTTCTATGCCCGAACTTGCATCAGCACCGCGCTTAATCTTGGGAGGTGGGAGTAATCTGGTTGTCTTGGAACCAGAGTTCGAGGGCGTTGTCCTGAGACCCGAAATTCGGTGTTTTGAGATGAACGAAAATGGTTCTAATGTTTTCCTCGAAGTTGGTGCGGGTTATCAGTGGCATCAGGTGGTCATGCGCACGCTGGAGTATGGATGGTACGGTCTTGAGAATCTGGCATTGATTCCGGGGTGGATGGGTGCTGCTCCGGTTCAGAATATCGGCGCGTATGGTGTTGAACTGAAAGATCATTGCCATCGGGTCAAGCTCTATGATTTTGAGGAAAAGGCAGTGGTTGAACTTGACGCGTCCGAACTGAATTTCGGATATCGTCACTCGATTTTGAAAGAGAATCCTGATCGTTTCCTCGTACTGACCGTCACCTTGAAACTGTCAACCGTTCCGAATCCACGTATTGGGTATGGTGCGATTACAGAGGAATTAGACAAGCAGGGTCTCAGTTCAACACGCCCATGTGATATTGCTAAGGCTGTGATCTCGATTCGGCAGTCGAAATTACCAGACCCCGCGATGACCCCGAATGTTGGCTCTTTCTTTAAAAACCCAGTGGTTCGAACTGAGGTTGCAGAGCGTTTGAAAGCCGAGTTTCCAGAGATGCCAACCTATGCAGACGGGGCGCAAATAAAACTAGCTGCCGGTTGGATGATTGATCATCTGGGACTTAAAGGTCATCAAGTGGGTGGTTTTTCAGTGCATGATCGCCAAGCATTGGTACTGACCAACGATGGGACTGGATGTGCGAATGATCTGAGGGAATTGGTGGCTTTGATCAGTTCTTCGGTCAAAGCCACATTTGGATTGAGCCTGGCGGTTGAACCAACGCAACTGGGTCAGTTCGACCGAGCCTGACTTATTCCGTTCCAGTCGTCTCCTCAGGTGCTGAATCTGTCGCTTGCGCTTCAGTGTCANNTTTGCGCGGACGACCGCGNCCTCGGCCACGNTTGGGTTTTTCAGCGTCGTCTGTGGTCGCTGTTGTGNCTGCATCAACGCCATCTTCGAGCAGTTGAGCTTTGAGATCAGAGACTGAAGGCGTTGTTGTGCTCTCAGTGACTGCCTCAGGGGCACTGCGGCGACCGCGCCCACGGCCGCGTTTCGGCTTGTCTGGTCCTTCTTCAACGACTGCATCGGCAGCCGGTTCAGTTANGGGNTCCNCNGCCACTGGTTGCCNANGNTCTTCCGNAGTCACTTCANCTGGCGNGTCATCGACCTTTGCTTTTGGCTTNCGGCCNCGNCGCGCTGGTTTCNTTTTAGGCTCTTCTGCTTCGTTTGTTGCCTCTGTTACCGGTGCGCTTTCTGGCNGGTNTTCGGTCGTGTTTTCGGCAGATGCCGATGATCCAACTGCGGTATCGTCTGCANCAACCTCTGATTTACGCGGACGACCACGACCACTACGGGTNCGTTGTGNCTTATCTTCTTGCGGTGCGTCGGACGTTGCAGCATCCANAGTNGCCTCCGCTTCAGGTNCCTTGCCTTCGACTGCTGACTCAGTNATCTCGNTCGATGTGTCGACCGCTGTTATTTCGTTCGAGCTGTCTGCATCGTTGCGACGCGATCCGCGACGGCCACGACGTGAGCGCTTNGGCTTTTCTGATTCAGACATCAGNCCTTCGTTCAAAACAGGTGCATCNTTGATCGTTGTTTCACCTGAGGTCGTTGCATGTGCCTCAAGCTGCGCTTCTTGGCTTGCAATCGCGTCTTCACCTCGTTGCTTTCTTNNAGCGCGTTTNGNACGTGGAGTGAGATCTTCCTCATGCGCTTTGAGCTCGGCTTCGCGTTCCGGAGAGANCGCTNGGGTTTGTTGTNTCTGAACCCNATTCTCCANTCCTNCCGGATGATCTGATCGATTTTTATTGCGNCGNCGACGGCGACGACGTCCACCCTGCAAGCCATCGGCTGTGCGNTCGGTTTCTTGTGNTTGAGGGCCACGATTGNTTTTGGCTCGTTGGTTCTGATNTCCCTCGGTGCGTNCATNACGCTCGTTATTCCNTTGGTTACGACGNCGNTTGGTTTGGTTCGAACGGCGATTTGATGGTTCTTCCTCAGCGTCATCAAATAGGAAACCTAAGACGCGAGACAATAATGATTTCGGTGCCGGTTGATGTTGACGGCGACGGGCGCTTTCAGGACGCTTTTTCCGTCCAACCCCTTCATTCTGAGCACTATCGTCAGTACTGCGAGAGTCGGGAGCACTTTCTGGCGCTGGAGTCTTCGGCTTAATATCGGTCACGAGTGCTTGTTCACGTGCTTCGGCTTGTTTTGCTCGCACCAGTTCTGGCTCAGGTGTTGGGGTCGAAGCCTGGACATCAATCGATAGCTCGAGGCTGGCAACTTGTGGATCATCATCGCGAAGACGCTGAATGTCATAGATCGGTGTTTCCATGTTCGGATTTGGTATCACCAGAACACGGACTTTGTGCCGACGCTGAATCGATTCGAGTTGCTGACGTTTTTCGTTCAAGAGGAATGTGCCGACTGGAACCGGTACCTGAACCCGGACTTCTCCAGTCCGCTCTTTCACGGCCTCGTCCTCAAGAAGTCGCAGAATTTGAAGTGCGAGCGATTGCACGTCACGAATACTGCCTTGACCGTGACACCGAGGGCAGACGACGCCACTGGTTTCGCCCAACGATGGCCGCAGCCGTTGGCGGCTCATCTCAAGCAGACCGAAGCGTGAAATTCGTCCGATCTGGACACGTGCACGATCTGATTTCAAGGCGTCTTTGAGCCGATTTTCGACAGCTTTTTGGTTTTTGTTGGCAGACATATCGATGAAATCAATGACGACCAGACCGCCCATGTCGCGCAGACAAAGCTGGCGAGCAATTTCGTCTGCGGCTTCTAAGTTGGTGTGTAGTGCAGTCTCTTCAATATCACCGCCCTTGGTCGCACGGGCAGAATTAATATCAATTGAAACCAGTGCTTCAGTTGGATCGATAACGATCGCACCGCCCGATGGAAGGCGGACTTCGCGCTGGAATGCTGATTCAATTTGCCCTTCGACCTGGAAACGATTGAAAAGCGGTGTTTCATCTTGGTACAGCTTGACCTTGTTTCCGTATGACGGCATGACCTGCTGAACCAGGTCTTTTGCTTTTTCGAAAACTTGGACGTTATCAACCAATACCTCGCCAATATCTTGACGCAGATGGTCACGAATTGCGCGAACGATTACATTCGACTCCTGGTAGATCAGGAATGGTGCAACGCCTGATAGGGCTGCCTTTCTAATGGCCTGCCATGCGGTATCAAGGTAGTCGAGATCCCACTGGAGTTCTTCAACGGTTCGTCCAACACCTGCTGTGCGGATAATGACACCAGCGCCTAGTGTAATAGTCAGGTTGGCGAGTTTGTCACGCAGCTCAGCTCGATCATCACCCTCGATGCGGCGGGAAATACCGCCAGCATCTGGATTATTTGGCATGAGGACCAGATAACGACCAGCTAATGAAATGTAGGTTGTGAGTGCGGCTCCCTTGGTTCCTCGTTCCTCTTTTTCGACCTGGATAATCAGCTCTTGGCCTTCTTTCAGAACTTTGTCGATTTTTACACGTTCGCCTTCGGCAGGTGTGTTGTAGAAATACTCAGGCGAAATTTCTTTCAGGGGCAAGAAACCATGACGTTCGCTTCCGAAATCGATAAATGCAGCTTCGAGGCTCGGCTCGATTCGGGAAATTTTCGCGCGGTAAATATTCCCTTTTTTTTGTTCGCGGTCTGAGGATTCGATATCTAGATCGTAGAGTTTTTGCCCGTCGACCATCGCGACACGTATTTCTTCCGCTTGTAGAGCATTGATTAAGATGCGTTTCATGTGTGTGGCAACCTTCATGGTTCAATCACCACGATCTTAGGGGGCTAGCTATACTAGCCATGGCCCAACCGATAAAACGGTCGGTCGACAAGACACTTTGTTGTGGTCTCGACCGGTATACCGGGAGCCCGAAATTTCTTTGTTACTGCAGGTTCGCCTGCCGACACATCGAAGTGTGTTTGTCCCAGCTTTGCTGGCCCGCCAAGATCGGGCGGGTGTTTTTTCATCTCCGGAAAATCGGAGGTCTCATTCATCTTCGGGGAGTCTTGACTCAACCCAAAGCTGGTTGGAGGATAACAGCGCAAAGTGCTTGCGGCAATGCATCATGGAGGAACTGAGTGGAAAAGAAAGTCCAATGGATGACTGTTGACGCGGTCAAGGAGGGACAGCGGCTTGACAATTTTTTATCGAATCAGCTCAAGGGACTCCCAAAAGGCCGTATTTATAAAATGATTCGGACTGGTGAGGTACGCATTAATAAGGGTCGATGCAAGCCGGACTCACGTCTCTCTGCTGGCGATATTGTTCGTATTCCTCCGGTGGATTTGGAACCACCGCAGGAACACGTTGCTCATCGCGGCATTCAAATTAAGCTGTTGGATGCCTTGGTTTACGAAGACGAGGATGTCTTGGTTTTAAACAAACCGTCTGGCTTGGCAGTGCATGGGGGTTCAGGTTTATCAACCGGTTTGATTGAACAGCTACGGCTTCTGAGACCCCATGAAAAATTTTTAGAGCTGGTGCATCGACTGGACCGTGAAACGAGCGGTTGTCTGCTGGTTGCACGCAGGCCGTCGGCCTTGCGTCGTCTGCATAAGCAATTACGTGATCAAGATAAAACCTTACAAAAACGTTATGTGGCTTTAGTTGCCGGAAAGTGGCCGCAATATCTAGTTGATGTCGAAGCGCCATTGGAGAAATTGGAACGTGGTGGACAGCGGATTGTCCAAGTGACTGAGAACGGTAAACCGTCGCATACTCGGATTCGTGTGCTTGAGCAACTCGATGGCTGTACTTTGATCGAGGCGGAACCTGTTACAGGGCGCACGCATCAGATACGCGTGCACGCTGCGTATTACAAACATGCGGTGGTGGGCGATCCAAAATATCAGCTCGATGACGCGCTTCATCAATGGCGAGTAAAAGGAATCACCGGGCTTTGCTTACACAGCCGTTCGATTGGTTTTAATGGGGCAACCGGTCATCACGTGACCGTAGTGGCTCCAATCCCTAATCCCATGCGTGGTTTTTTGGTGGCGTCGGGGTGCGACCCAGAGATTTATTAGAGAGGTTTTGAATGGCAGACAATCCTTGGACTGAAGGGAGTGAACCCGCGTCAGATCCTCGAAATCAAAGTGAGACGAATCGTTTATGGTCGGTGATGGAGCGAACGCTCGCGCAATCAACCATCGAACAACGTCGTGTGAGACGTTGGGGGATCTTCTTTAAAACGATCACCCTAGGGTATGTGATCGGTATCAGTCTGTTCGTGGTGAATCAGTTAAATCTTCCAGTGAATGCAATGGGTTCTCAATCGCACACCGCAGTGGTACCCATTGATGGCGTGATAGCGCCGGGAGAGAGCGCTAATGCGTTCGAAATTCAGCAAAATCTCGAAGCAGCTTTTGAAGCGCCAGGCTCGAAAGGTGTAATGCTAGAGATTAATTCGCCCGGTGGCAGCCCTGTTCAATCGGAGTATGTGTATCGCGCAATCGTGGATCTCAAAGCACAATATCCGGGCAAACCAGTGCATGCTGTGATTGGTGATATTGGAGCCAGTGGTGCCTACTACATCGCAGCAGCAGCCGATACGATCCACGCCGCTCCTGCATCGATCGTCGGTTCAATTGGTGTCGTGTCATCAGGTTTTGGATTCAACGATCTGCTGGAGAAGCTGGGTGTCGATCGGCGTGTGGTGACTGCAGGAGAGAACAAAGCAATGTTGGATCCATTTTTGCCAGAATCTGAAGCTGACAAGAAACATTTGCAAGGTCTTCTGGATGCGACACACCAACAATTTATTGCGCGTGTCCAGGAGGGCCGCGGTGAACGTTTGACTCCGGGCGATGAAGATGTATTCGATGGGCGTGTCTGGAGTGGGGAGCAAGCACTGATCCTCGGGTTAGTCGATTCATTGGCTGGCCCGCTCGAGGTCGCTCGCGAGTGGATCGGCGCAGAGGATCGTGTCTATTACGTTCAGGATGAGCCTTTGCTCAATCAATTCTCCCGTGAGTTTGGGTTTGGGGTTGGTAGCGCATTTTCCTGGATTGGTCGTCAGGGGATTTCAAATTCCTGGTCCCTCAACCACTGACAGAGTCGGATTAGAGGAAGGCCCTCGAGTGCTGTGGGGTCTTCACTTTTCACGGATGTGAAGAGGCTGATCCCGAGGCTTTCGACTTTGAAACTACCGGCGCAATCGAGTGGCATATCTGCCTTCACATAGCGTGCAATCTCGTGATCTTCGAGTTGGCGCAGCGTCACGATGACTTCTTCGGTGTGAATCAGGCAGGATGCGTTGGGCTGGATCATGCCGACGGAGGTGAAAAAAGACACTGTTTTGCCAGAGAGCTTTTGAAGCATGTCACAGGCGTTTTGATTGGTGCCTGGCTTGCCGAGAATGATACCGTCGACTTCTGCTGTTTGATCTGTGCTGATCACTGTGGCGTTTGGATGTTGGTTCGCGACTATTTCAGCTTTCCGTTGCGCTAATCGACGACTCAGGGCGCGAGCTGACTCACCGGGTCTCGGCGTTTCGTCAATTGTTGGAGCCGTGGTTGAAAACGCGATACGAAGCCGATCGAGGATCTTTTTTTTGTATCGGCTTTCACTGGCTAGGATCAGTTCTCGATTCATCTTTAAATTNCAGCGCTTTAGTCTTTGACAGAGGGCCTGCGCATCACTAAACTNCCCCGCCTATGTTTTCAGACACCTTGCCCGAGCATGTNAANGCCAACCGCTTCATTNATGCGACNGAGGAGATATCTGGTCCTCTAGAACCTCAACATTACAAGAGGTTCGCAGAGATGGCGATCTTGCTACCTGGTGGGCAGGTGACNGTGCGGGGATTCAGAGAGCCATATGGCCCACGAGTAGTGTCTGGGGAGCTTCAGTGCGAAGCGAGCATGACNTGTCAGCGTTGTCTGCAACCGGTCACTGTGACGCTTGAGGGATCGATTCACTGGGGGCTGGTTTTTGCTGAAANGGAAATGCAGNNCCTCGACCANGAGTTGGATCCGATTCTGATAGAAGAAGGGCAACTTTTTCTCAGACAGGCCATTGAAGACGAGATGGTTTTGTTATTNCCGATTATGCCGNTGCATGACTCGTGTGATAACGGATGGANACCGGATCCGGAACCCGGGGATGTTTCGGAAAATAAGAGCCCATTTGNGGTGCTCGCTGCGTTAAAGAATGAACAGGGATCCTGAAGGGAGATCATCATGGCCGTTCAACAGAACAAAAAATCNCGNTCACGNCGCGGNATGCGTCGTGCGCANGACNCATTGTCAGGTCCAACTCTGACGACAGATGTGATGACAGGTGAAATCCATCGTCGTCACCATGTCAGCCCAGATGGGTTCTATCGTGGTCGTCAGGTTGTGACACCACGTCAGGAAGAAGTTGCGGAAGACGACGAATAGGTCGATGGCTTTCGCAGCCCTCTTTCCGGGACAGGGTTCTCAGACGGTTGGCATGTTGGCCGACTTCGAGCCGGAATGTCCGGACATCAAAGGGGCATTCAATGAGGCGTCTGACGCGCTTGGATATGACCTTTGGGCGCTTGCTCAAGGGGGACCTGCCGAGCAGCTGTCGTTAACCGAAATTACGCAACCACTCATGCTCACGGCGGGAGTGGCGTTGTATCGGGCGTGGAGTCAGGCAAATGGTCAGGGTGCGTCCTATATGGCTGGTCATAGCCTCGGTGAATACACCGCATTGACTGCTGCGGGAAGTTTAGAACTCGCAGATGCCGTACTACTAGTTCGGGCACGGGGCCAGTTCATGCAGGAGGCTGTTCCAAAAGGAACTGGTGCGATGGCCGCGGTCATCGGTCTTGATGATGACAAGATTGAGGCAGTGTGCACGCAGGTGGCGACAGATACTGGTCTTGTGATTGAGGCGGTTAACTATAATGCCCCAGGACAGTTAGTGATCGCTGGTCACGCCGACGCAGTTGAGGCGTCGCTCCCGGTGCTTAAAGAAGCTGGAGCGAAGCGCGCGTTACCATTACCGGTCAGCGCTCCATTCCATTGTATGCTAATGCAGCCAGCGGCCGAGCGATTGCAAGAAAAGCTAGACGCAATCGATGTCAAGGAACCCTCAGTTCCCGTGATTCAGAACGTGAGTATCCAACCGGAGTCTGATGTATCGCTGATCCGCGAACAACTCATAAAGCAAACATTTTCGCCCGTGCGTTGGACTCAGACAGTGAGAAGTTTCCAGGGACTCGACGTCCAGGTTGCTGCTGAATTTGGCCCGGGTGCTGTGCTCTGTGGTCTGGCCAAGCGGATCCAAACAGACACTCAGCATTTCCCGTTGGGAACGCATGAATTGTTTACAAAAGCATTACAGGAAATCAACGGATGACAGTTGCACTCGTCACAGGCGCAAGCCGTGGAATTGGGCAGGCAATCTCTGAGCGGTTGGTCAAACAAGGCTTTTATGTGATTGGTACAGCAACCTCTGAAGGGGGTGCGCAAACAATCTCAGATCGCCTGGGCTCCAACGGAGAGGGTCGTGTACTGAATGTCACTGACGCGACCATGGTCAATGTGCTCGCCAAATCGTTGGCAGATGACGAGAAGAGTCCATTGGTCTTAGTCAACAACGCAGGGATTACCAAAGATACGCTGATGTTGCGGATGAAGCCTGATGATTGGCAGACTGTGATTGATACCAACTTGACTTCGATTTTTACAG
>PAFS01000010.1 GCA_002705325.1 Gammaproteobacteria bacterium
TGCCATATCGGCAGGATCCCCCGAGTGGTCGCCTCTATTTGCAAACTCACTCTGATCTTTTTTTATATTTAGACCGCTAGGTAATCCAAGATGCCCTCTGCGGCCTGCCTTCCTTCCCAAATGGCCGTAACCACCAAGTCAGATCCGCGTACCATATCACCACCAGCGAAGACTTTGGGATTTGTTGTTTGAAACTTGAACGTTTGGTGTTCGGGTGCAATGACCCCCTTCCAGTCATTCAATGCGATCTCCATGTCTGCCATCCACTGAGTCGGACTCGGTTGAAACCCAAAGGCCATGATGATCGCATCCGCTTCGAGCGTCGCCTCAGAGCCCTCNNCCTGCTCTGGCCGACGACGGCCATCGGGCCCAGGTTCACCCAAGCGTGTTTCCACAACCTTGACTCCAATGGCTTCGCCAAAATAATCGACAACGCCGACTGGCTGTCGGTTAAAGAGGAACTGGNCACCTTCCTCGCGAGCATTTTGAACCTCACGGCGCGAACCAGGCATGTTTTCCTCGTCCCTACGGTAAACACAGAACACTTGCTCAGCCTGTTGCCGAACTGCTGTCCTCACACAGTCCATCGCAGTATCACCACCGCCGAGTACGACAACAGTCTTACCTTTCAAATCGATGAAGTTTTCTTTTGGCTGCGGATAGCCCATTTTTTCATTCACATTCCCGACGAGGTAATCGAGCGCCTTGTGAACACCGGGTAAGTCCTCACCATCAAAACCACCTTGCATCGCTGTGTAGGTTCCCATGCCAAGGAAAACAGCGTCGAACTCTGCGAGTAAATCATCGGCATCGATATCGACACCAATCTCTGTATTGAGACGGAATTCAACGCCCATACCTTCAAAGACTTCCCGGCGACGCTGCATGACCTGCTTCTCGAGCTTGAACTGCGGAATACCGAACGTTAATAGCCCTCCGATTTCGGGGTAGCGATCAAAGACAACGGGAGAAACGCCGTTACGTACCAAGATATCGGCACAGCCCAAGCCCGCAGGCCCAGCACCAATAATAGCCACCCGCTTGCCCGCTGGAATGACATCGGACAGATCCGGACGCCAACCCATCGCAAGCGCCGTATCCGTGATGTACTTCTCGGCATTACCAATGGTGACGGCACCAAAACCATCGTGCAGCGTGCAGGCCCCTTCGCACAAACGATCTTGAGGGCAAACCCTGCCGCACACTTCAGGGAGTGTGTTGGTCTGATGACTCAGTTCTGCCGCCTCAAACAGACGCCCCTCTGCCAGTAGTTTTAGCCAGTTGGGTATCANGTTGTGAACGGGGCACTTCCACTCACAGTACGGATTCCCGCACTCCAGACATCGGTGNGACTGCTCAGCNGCAGTCTGCTCGGTAAANGGGTCGTNTATTTCGACAAACTCNTCNNTTCGAGACNGCATCGACCGNTTNTTNGGGTCGCGCCGCTCGACATCGAGGAACTGGAATGGATTTGCTAATCGCTCAGTCATTGCGTCAGCCTCAATCTGTATAGCGGAATCGCGCCAGTAGTTGATGGAAGTCAGCCGCCTTGGGCTTTACCAACCAAAACTTACCAACGTAATCCTCGAAATTATCAAGAATTGTCTGNCCCCACTGAGAACCCGTTTCAGCGACAAACTCTTCGATGTTGTCACGCAAGAAGTGTCGATGTGCCTCCGCGGCTTCACCGTTGATACGGTGAATTTCGACTAGCTCGCTGTTGTAGTGATCAGGGAATACACGATCTTGGTCTAGAACAAAGGCCACGCCGCCCGTCATACCCGCACCAAAGTTCAGNCCTGTCGATCCCAACACGGTGACACAACCACCCGTCATATACTCACAGCAGTGGTCACCCGCNCCTTCAATAACCGCATGCGCGCCGGAGTTTCTAACAGCAAAGCGCTCTCCTGCGCACCCTGAAGCAAATAAACGTCCACCTGTGGCGCCATAGAGACAGGTGTTCCCTATGATGCTCGCGTCGCGACTTTCAAAACGGCTATTTTCGGGTGGATAAATCACCAGCTTTCCACCGGCCATACCCTTNCCAACATAGTCGTTACAGTCGCCAGCTAGATACATATGCAGGCCACCNGCATTCCATACGCCAAAGCTCTGACCTGCCGTGCCTTTNAGNTTAAGAACAACAGGTGCATCTTCCATNCCCAAATTACCGTAGCGCTTGGCAATCTCCCCTGACAGTCTGGCGCCGATAGAGCGATCGCAATTTGTCACGGTGAAGTCGAACTCACCACCTTGCNNGGCCTCAATGGATGGAAGCACCTGCTCCAGTATCAGTGCAGCCTTTTCACCCTGATCAAAGGGAGGGTTGCGCTCAACCTCACAGAACTGCGGCTGNTCAACAGCAGTCTCGTCAGTCCATGTTATCGGGTGTAAATCGAGGGAGTGCTGCTTCTCGGTTGCGCCATCAATGTGCTCCAGAAGATNAACACGACCAATGAGGTCCTCAAGCTTGGAGACGCCTAAGGTCGCCATCCACTCGCGGGTCTCTTCAGCNACAAAGCGGAAGAAATTGACNACACGCTCCACGTCACCCACNAAGTGGTCCTCTCGGAGCTGATCGTTTTGCGTTGCGACACCGGTCGCACAGTTATTGAGGTGGCAGATACGGAGGTACTTACAACCCATCGCAATCATTGGCGCCGTGCCGAAGCCAAAGCTTTCTGCACCCAAAATAGCAGCTTTGACAACGTCTAGACCCGTTTTCATTCCACCGTCTGCTTGCACGCGAATCTTTCCACGCAGTCGATTGCCCCGCAGGGTTTGATGGACCTCAGCGAGACCCAGCTCCCAGGGAGAGCCCGCGTGCCGAATCGACGTNAGCGGGCTAGCCGCAGTGCCGCCGTCATAACCTGAAATGGTAATGAGGTCTGCGTAGGCTTTGGCAACACCCGCAGCGATTGTGCCGACCCCGGGTTCTGATACGAGTTTTACCGAGACGAAGGCGTCGGGGTTAACCTCCTTCAAATCGAAGATTAGCTGAGCCAAATCTTCAATCGAGTAAATATCATGGTGCGGCGGTGGCGATATCAGTGTGACACCGGGAACCGAATAACGGAGACGGGCGATGAGGTCATTGACCTTGCCACCNGGCAACTGTCCACCCTCACCTGGCTTGGCGCCCTGTGCCACTTTGATCTGTAATACCTCGGCATTAACCAAGTAATGAGGAGTAACGCCAAATCGTCCGGAGGCAATCTGCTTAATCTTGGAAACACGGTTGGTGCCGTATCGCGCTGGATCTTCGCCACCTTCACCGCTGTTTGAACGCGCACCAATCTCATTCATACCCATCGCCAGCGCCTCGTGCGCCTCCGGGGACAGCGCGCCTAAGGACATACCGGCAGAGTCAAAGCGCTTGAGGATGGCCTCAATGGGTTCGACCTCATCCAATGAAATGGGTGTTGGGCTAGGCTTTAATTGGAGGAGATCGCGCAAGGCTGCAACCGGTCGGTCATTACAATGATCAGCGTAAGTCTTGTAATCGCGTGTATCGTTACTGACGACCGCTCGTTGCAAGCTCATAACAACATCGGGGTTGTAGGCGTGATACTCACCGCCGTGCACGTACTTCAATAAACCACCCGCAACCACTGGCTTGCGCTTAAGCCTTGCCATTCGCGCCAGTTGCTTTTGGTCGAATTCCAAATGAGCAAAACCAGCACCGGCAATTCTTGAGGAAACGCCCCGAAAAGCCATTTCAACCACTTCAGTATCGAGGCCCACCGCTTCGAAAAGCTGAGCACCTCGGTAGCTGTTCACCGCTGAAATGCCCATTTTGGACATAATTTTGAGCAAGCCCTTATTAATGCCTTTTCGGTAGTTCTTATAGCAGACCGACGGCGCACCGAGGATCTCGCCACTGTTCAATTGATCTGTCAGAACGCTGTAGGCCAGATAGGGATAGATTGCGGTCGCACCAAAGCCCAGCAAGCAGGCCACCTGATGCGAATCTCGTGCACTCCCTGTTTCGATAATGAGGTTTGAGTCTGCACGCAGGCCGTGGGCAATGAGGTGGTGATGCACCGCGCCCGTAGCGAGTAGGCTGTGAATTGGAATTCGAGCTTCGGCGATACTCCGATCAGAGAGCACTAGGACGCTGGCGCCACCCGTCACGTGTGCAGCCGCCTCCTGACACAGTGTCTCAAGTGCACCCTTGAGTGTGGTCAGTTCAGGATCGTAAGTCGTATCGATAACCTGAACCTTTAAGCCCGACTCATTCAGCGCGAGAATGGATTCAAACTTTCCTTGAGACAGGATAGGTGAGGTGAGGCTAACCCGACGCGCGTGCCGCTCGGTTTCCTCAAATAAGTTCCCTTCGCCTCCGAGATCGACCTCGAGTGACATCACGATCGCTTCTCTCAAAGGATCAATNGGTGGGTTGGTTACCTGAGCAAACTTTTGTCTAAAGAAGTCGTATAGCGATCGNTCCCTNGAAGAGAGAACGGCCATGGGCGTNTCATCACCCATGGAACCCACAGCTTCATTACCCGATTCAGCCAAAGGCTTNAGAACCTGATCACGCTCTTCNAGACTTACNTGGAACATCTTCTGGTAGATATCGAGCTCATCACCTTCAATCGGCGCCGATACCTTCGTGTCGTATGAGGCCTCGATGTGTCGCGCATTNTCTCGCAGCCAGNGCTTGTAGGGCTTGCTGGTTTTCAATTTGTTGTCGATGTCTTTGGTGTGGAGCACCTCGCCGGTCTCGGTATCGATAACCAGGATTTGNCCCGGCCCAACGCGGCCTTTGGCCACGACTGTCTCAGGCTCGTAATGATAGGTGCCAACCTCTGANGCCAGAGTAATAAAGCCGTCAGTCGTGGTTACCCAGCGAGCGGGGCGAAGTCCGTTTCGATCAAGCAAACAACAGGCGTACCGGCCATCGGTTAAGACGATGCCTGCCGGACCATCCCAAGGTTCCATGTGCATAGCGTGATATTGGTAAAATGCCTTTAGGTCAGGGTCAATATCTTCGATGTTCTGCCACGCTGGCGGGATAAGCATGCGGAGCGCTTTGGGTAACTCAACACCACCCGTTACCAGCAACTCAAGCATGTTATCAAGACTCGACGAGTCAGAGCCTGATTCGTTAACCAGCGGCGTGACGCTGTGTAGATCGGGCAGTAAAGGCGAAGAGAGCTTAGGCGTGCGTGCTTTCGACCAATTGCGATTACCTTCGATCGTATTGATCTCACCGTTGTGAGCCAACATCCGGAACGGCTGCGCCAGCGGCCACTTAGGTAATGTGTTGGTAGAAAAACGCTGGTGGAAAACACAAATTGCAGTCTCTAAAGACTCATCGCCCAAATCGGGGAAAAAGTGCTCAAGATCGGCNGGCATCACCAGGCCTTTNTAGGAAATAACCCGNTCCGANAGGCTGCAAATGTAAAAATCAGGCTCAGTTGCCAATGCCGTCTCNACACGACGNCGNATCATAAACAATCGAGCGGCCACCTCTTCATGGGTTGCNTCGTCAGTCTCGAGGAANATTTGCTCGATNGCNGGCAGTTGCTCGAGCGCGATCTCGCCGCAGACATCCGGCTGTGTCGGTACGACCCGCCATGTGNCTACTGAGAAATCAAATTCNGNCGCAGCGACAGTGAAGGCCTCTCTGACGCGNGNCTGGCTNTCAGCGTCGGTCGACATGAANACCATGCCGACCGCATAGGTTGATTTCAGTTCACGCCCTAAAAGATCTCNCGCGCGGGCGCGCATGAAGTCGGAGGGNATCTGGAGCAATAAACCACATCCGTCGCCCGTTTTTCCGTCAGCGGCGATACCACCGCGGTGCGTCATACAAGTGAGAGANTCAATGGCNGTCTGNANCAGCCNATGGCTCGCCACACCTTGCTGGTGGGCGATCATGCCAAAACCGCAGTTATCCCGGAACTCGTCGGGATTGTATAAGCCGCGCACTTCCTTAGTCGTGCCAACGGCCGCCTTCACGATGCCTGATGACTTCATGTCTGAGCTTGCTCGCTTGATAAAACTGGGGCTTAACGCCATGAACGCGCAAAGCCAAAAAGGCCGCATAGTTTACACTTCTGGGCCTTTCTCTACAATTTGCGTAACCGCAAAATGAGACCGCCCTATCTCTAGGGCGTTTTACAAGTTGAGCGCTATTTCGGATTCGTCTAGGCCTGGGGTGACAAAGGCATTCCCCAATGACTCGAGTAGCACGTAGCGGATTTTTCCCGCCTGAACTTTCTTGTCGCCCTGCATCGCAGACATGAAGGCGTCGGTACCCATACCATCGGGTGCATGGGTAGGAAGAGAGAAAGTTTGCAAGAAGCCGATTAACGCCGCCACTGTGCCGGGCTCGATAGCACCGCGACCAGCTGAAATCCGTGTGGCGATGGCCATACCGGCCGCCACCGCCTCGCCGTGCAACCAAACACCAAAGCCCTGCTCCTTTTCGATCGCATGGCCAAAGGTGTGTCCGAAATTCAATATAGCTCTGACACCACCTTCACGCTCATCCCGCTTCACCACGTCGGCTTTGATCGCACAGCATCGGGCGATCACATCGGCTAACAGCGCTTCGTCACGTCTCACCAGCGCTTCCGCGTGACCAATCAAGTAATCGAAGAAGTTGGCATCAGCGATCAGGCCATACTTAACAACCTCAGCCATGCCCGCAGCATATTCTCGGTCCGGTAAGGTCTCCAGTGTCTGAGTGTCAATGATGACGCCAATGGGCTGGTGGAAAGCGCCTATCAGGTTTTTACCCATGGGGTGGTTGACACCTGTCTTCCCCCCGACAGAAGAATCAACCTGTGACAACAGCGTCGTTGGCACTTGAATGAAATCGGCGCCACGGAGAAAGGAAGAGGCGGCAAACCCAGTCATGTCACCAATAACGCCTCCGCCAAGTGCAATAAATACGGTACTGCGTTCGTGCTTATCCTCCAGAGCGGCCGTCAGAATGCGCTCATAGGACGCGAGCGTCTTGTGCGCCTCGCCATCGGGTAATTCAACGACAGTCACTCTGCGGCTAGCTGCATCATTGTCGTGCAGAGCATCCAAAACAGATGATTGAAATAATGGCGCAATAGTCTCGTTGGTAACCAGACAAACGTTGCGATCACCCACAAGCGCTCGCAACAGATCCCCCTGAGTCAGCAAGCTCGGACCGATATGGATTGGGTAGCTTCTGTCAGACCCCTCTGTGGCGAGTCGTACCATTACCTCCGGCGCTCTGGGACTCATGGTTCACCCTTGTTGAAGGCTGTAAGTTTTTCCGCGATCACCCCTGCGAGCCTTTTAGCAGAACCACCGGTTGATGCGACCGTGACATCGGCAACTTCGCGATAGAGGGGTTCCCGCTCGGCCATTATCTCTTGAAGCACCTTCCTGACATCCTTTCCCACCAATAGCGGTCGTTTGGTCTTGCCTTCAGTTCTACTCACTAGGGTCGATAACGACGCCTCCAAGTAGACAACCGTGCTCGCGCTCGACATAACGGTGCGATTTTCGGGCCTAAGAACAACACCACCACCGGTCGCAATCACCACATTGTCTCTCGATGCAAAGTCTTTGACGACAGCGGACTCACGATCACGAAAACCGGACTCCCCTTCCACATCGAAAATCCATGGGATATCTGCGCCCGCGCGCTCCTGTATCACCTCGTCAAGATCGAAGAACGTCGCCTGCAGATGTGCGGCAAGGTGTCTACCCACGGTAGATTTACCGGCCCCGGGGGGACCGACCAAAAAGACGCGCATGTTATCCCTCGATCAAAAGCTTGTATAGCTTAATCGAGCAACTCCTCAGAGAGAATGCGTGGCGTGATAAAGATCAGGGTCTCGACCTTTTTGTTGGTGCTGACAGTGCTTTTGAACAGCGAGCCTACACCGGGCATATCGCCTAGAACAGGGACTTTCTGTATTTGAATCGTTTCCTCGTTCTTAAATACGCCGCCTAATACGACTGTCTCGCCATTGCCCACCAAGACTTGTGTCGTCAATTCAGTGGTATCAATCGAAGGTACAACCCCACCGTTTGCACTGGGCACCAGTTCCCCCACGGAGTCTTGGTTCACAACAAGGTCTAGCAGGATGCGATCATCAGGCGTCACTTCCAACTTTAATACCGCCTTTTTGAACTGGGTGGTGATTGCACCTGACGCAGCGCCTTCCTGATAAGGGATTTGCGTACCCGACTTGATTGTCGCCTGCTGTTTATCGCCCGTAATCACTTTTGGCTGCGATACCACCTCGCCTTCACCCGCAGCCTCTAATGCGGCCAGCTCAGCAGATAGGAATAGGTCGTCAGAAGTGAAACCAACGGCAAAGCCTGAGGTCGCCGAGGCAATGCCCAAATCTACAAACGCTGCTGTGGGTGGCGTAATGGCGGTGCCATCCAAAACAGCCTGATTAATGGCAGTTGTTGTTTCCATGTTTCGTGCGACAGAGAGGGCCGAGTCGGCATCGCTTTCAAAGTAACCGCCACCCCATCTGATTCCCAATTGCTCATCAACATCGGAGGAGGCAATCACGATTCTCGCTTCAATCATGACCTGTCGAATCGGGACATCCACATTTTCAATGAGTGCTCGTATCTCATCGAGCTTGGCCACCGTGTCAGTGACGATAATCGAGTTCGTCCTATCATCAACCACAACGGAGCCTCGTTCAGATACTAGGGAACCCCCTTGCTCAGACCCTGCCTCGAACAGCGTCACAACATTCGCCGCCTTGGCATCACGAATCTGAATGAACTCTGATTTAAGCGGCGCCAGCTCGGCGAGCTGCTTATTAGCCTCGATTTCCTGCCGTTCCCGCTCTGCTATTTCTGATGCGGGTGCGACCATCAGGACGTTACCGACCTGTCGACTATCGAGACCTTTCGTCTTCAACACCAGCTCCATCGCCTGATCCCAGGGCACATTTTGTAGGCGTAGTGTGATGTTGCCCTCGACCGTATCGGATGCAACCAGATTCAGGTCAGTGAAATCAGCAATAAGCTGCAGCACGGCACGGACTTCAATGTTCTGAAAATTCAGTGATATCCGGTCACCCACATAGCTAAATTCACTGAGCCGCTGATCACGCTCAGACTCAGAGAGAGGCTTCACGCTGACCACGTACTCGCCGCCTTGCTGGTATGCCAAATAATCTTAGTAGCCATTGGCTTGAATCACGACTCGCGCACCACGGTCGGAGGGGGCGACCTCAATTTCAGACACTGGGGTCGCGAAATCCGTCACGTCATACCGTCGACTAAGCGATTCGGCCACCTCAGTGTCCATGAGCTCCAAACTGATACGACTGCCCTCACTGAAGACATTGACGTCAACGCTACTCTCACTCAGAGACAGAATCAGCTGACCTTCATCGTCATCACCACGTCTGAATTCCAAGTCATTGATAGCGGATGAGCGCGACGGTGAGGCAGTGACCGTCTGCACCACTGCTGACTCCGACATTGCGGGTACCGCGTAGGAACCTCCTGAATCAGCACCAATGTCGAGCACAAAACGACGCCCATCAATACCCGCATCAAACTCGCCCAGTTGCGCCAGATTGACAATCATGCGGCTTCGATCACCGGCCGACAGCACCACTACACTTGAGGCGTTCCCGCTCGGCAAGGCATAGCGGCGCTGTGGTAATTGATTCTCCGTGTTAGGGAAATCGATAACGATCCGCGCTGGGTCCTCAATGGTGTAGCTCGAAAACTCGGAAGACGGCATGGAGTCAAACTCCAGCGCGATGGATAACTGTCCATTTGGCTGAGAGTTAAAGCTGATGTCAGTAATCGACTGCTCTGCCACGGCAGCCGCCGAGAAGATGCTGATCACCATGGAGGCAACTGCTATGCACCCGCGACGAAGAAACTTTGATACCGCTGTTCCGTTCACAACATTATTTCCTTGCATCATTGCGTACCCAACTCCAAGGTTCTCGGACGCTCTACCCAGCCGTTCGAAGTGCCGTCAGTAACAATTTCCATTATCGCGACATATCCCGCGCCAACATCAACAACGCGACCATGATCTGGCCCCACATAATTTCCCTCACGTACCCGGTGAATTCCACCACTTGGGTCGCGCAATAAGGCCCACTCCACGCCCTGGCGCTCCAATCGTCCCACCAGCGATAAACTGTCTACATCAAACTGCTCTAGAAACTCCCTGGCGCGAGTGCGGTCGGGCGCAACAGATGATCGAAGTCTAAGTGTTGTTAACTCAACCACCTCGATAGGTCGATCGAAAGGTGATCGCATTCCGGCCGCAGAGTAAGCAAACGCTTCGTAAGCAGTGAAGGTTGGAATGGGCTCAATCAGACCGCCGGGGCGCTCGGTCTTGTCTTCAACAAACTGTCGAAGATCTGCTATTTCAGAGACGCCACAGGCGGACAGCAGCCCAAGGAATGCAAAGGTCGTGACTCGACTGATTAATGCCCTATCAATCCTCATCCGAATCATCCCTGTAACGATAAGTTTTGGCTGTAATGTCCATCCGAAGATTCGTGCTGTCATCACCTGACATCACAATTTCAAAATCGTGCAGAGTCACAATTCGCGGAAGGCCTGCCATCCCTGATACGAACGCTCCAAGGTCATGATAGGAGCCATTGGCGGCGATTGAGATGGGGAGCTCGACATAAAACTCTTCTAGCACCTCATCCAATAGATCGATCGCCTCGATGCTAAGCCCGTTCAGCTCTCCTTTAGAAGAGATATCCTCAAGGAGGCCAGGCACCTCCGTATCGGACGGTAGCTGACTCACGAGAGCACCGAAACTCTCTCTCATCTCCTCAAGCTGAGCTTTATAGGCCTCAAGGTTTTCGGCCTCGAATGACTTGCGCTCAAACTGGCGCCGCAAGTCCAACTCGCGAGCCTCCGCGGCCTGTAATCGATCGGAGAGCGCTGATAAGTGATAGTAGTAACCTCCCGCCAGAAGTGCGACGAACAGCAATACGATAACCATGGCTTTTGCAGCCATCGGCCATGACCCAACGTTCTCAAAATCGAGATCGGCGAGATCGAGATCATTTAGTTCTTTGAGGCCGTCTAACCAACTCATGGCATAACATCCTCAGCGCTGTTAGGTAGCTGGATTTGCACAGACAGACTAAAGCGCATCGCCGACTCGCCTAACTCCTCAGCCGCACTAACGCCATCGAGCGACGGCTCCGCCAACCAATCGGAAGAATCCAGTCGGCGCATCAAGCTCGAGACGCGATTATTGGATTCAGCGACGCCCTCAATCGATACCGTGCCATCCGAGGCTGTGAGGGTTTTGTAGTAAACGCCATCAGGGACCGTTCTGACTAATTCATCAAGGACCCGAACAATAATGGGCCGATTGCCCTGCAACTCCTGAAAAACGCGCATTCGCTCCAGCAGCAACTGGCGTTGTGATCGCAGATCACGGATCTCGGCAACACGCGCATCGACCAGCGCAATATTGTCGGTGAGGTAGCGGTTTCGCGCGTTTTGCGTGTCGACCTGCATATCAATCACGCGGTCTGCAACCACCAGAATCAGAACAGCAAGCGCTGCCGATAAACCCAATGACGAGTAGAACGTGCGTTGCCGCTCGGCTCGCAGTTCCTCACGCCATGGCAGTAGATTGATATTAGCCATCAGTCCATTGCCCTCAACGCAAGTCCAGCCGCAACCATCATTGCTGGCGCATCACCGCTTAGGGCCACCGCCTTTACCCGTGGAGACATGGACATATTGGTAAAGGGATTGGCGACCGGCTTTGGTGCATCACGCTTTGAATCGCCGTGGCAACCTCGCCTACATTGTTGATGTTCTTCTCAAAAACGGCACCCTAGGGCAACGAGGCAACGGAATAAGCTTCAACACGATACCCTCCGTTGGACTCAGACAATTCCAACAGCTTGACCGTCGTAGAGCTGATATCAATTCCGACTCTAGACCCCTGCCGATTTTTTCTTAAAACACCAAACACAGCCTTACACTTCTCCGTGTGCCCCATGAGTGCAACCATCATTCGTCAATAAAATGACAGTAACCATCTGATTGCGACACAGGTTGGGATAAAGTGCGAATTGGGAGTTAAGATGTATGGATGAAAGTGTGACGATTGCGTCGCATTTCCAACCAAAATTAAGGCCGGAGACCTAAGGCTTGTCGGTAGTCAAACAAAGCGCAAAAGCCCTCGTGCTGATCACAGCTGCCGCTGTGTGGTGGCTGGCCGGTTTGTATTTGTATCTCAGTCCAAAG